>CALCEF010000219.1 GCA_937901365.1 uncultured euryarchaeote
AAACAATGGACATCCAATCAATTGATGCTTCGGCCTCAGCCGAATCTTCTACCTGAGAAAGGAATGAGGCGGTACCCGTGGCATCTGTATTCGATGTGTGCCAAATCAAACTCAAATCTACGACTGAACCCTCAGGCCATTGATCAAGACTGATTGTGCCGCTTAGATTCTCACCTGAACTGACTGGGCCGATTGCTTCAGCACCTGACTTTGGCCACAACACTTGCCCATCCCGTTTCATATCGATCAGCATGAGATTACCAGCCAACGTATCGGCATTACCTTCATTGGACAATGAATAGGATATGGTGGCTGGCTCACCTGGAACCGGTGTTGAAGGGTTCACAGAGTGAATGGTGACGGACACAATAGGGTTGGGGCGAATCAAGGTAATTTGGTCTTGAGCAATGGTTGAGGAAATCCAAGATATTGGTGTCAACTCGACCCAAGCATCCGATGAAGATACGGGGTGGCCCAAATCGTATGTCAACGTCCTTTGGCCAGGCGATAGGAATACCTCAGTGGAAATTTGAGTTGTGTCACCAGATGTACTGGAGGTGCCCACCTCCAACAATACAAGTCGACCTTCGCCTGCTGACAACGTGGTTTTCACTTCAATGGAAAGACCTTCTTCCAAAGTCCAATGATTGGATGTGATACTCAAATCCAGTGACTGCGAAGGCTGAATATTGAGGGACATGGATCCAGACAAATCATTTGCGACCAGACTATCCTGACTAACAATACGCCACTCAATGCTACGTTCTCCAGATATTAGAGTAGTGTAATCAGCACCAAGTTCAAGGCTGCTTCCAACCTCTAATGTTCGAGTTTCAAGTGATGTCCAAGATCCAATATTACTTCCATCGGAATCACCCTCTCTAACTTCTAGTGTACCTTCCCCAGAAAAATCGCCCCCATTGTGTATGAGAATGGCCAATGGGGCAGAATCACCAACATGGAACGGGCCGCCGCTTACGGTGAGTCCATCGCTCCCAGCCCGCATTAAGTGTCCGGCAGACATGTCGTATACATTTGAGGCTGAAGTAATGGAATTGTTGTGAATTCGGGAGTTGCTGGTTGCAGAGCAATAGAGTTCACCTGGCCTGACGTCGATTGACAATATCCAGGATTGATTTGCTAACGGGACGAGTGAAATTGATTCGTTGAGAATTTCCACACCCGTGGGGAAGCTGCATTGAATAATTCCGGCGAATGTTGATTCACCAGTATTGTCAACCGAAATGGACCAATTGGTTGAATCTCCAAGATTTGGATTGATATTATCTGCGTCCATAGTCAGTATTGGCCGAGCCAATGGAGGGGGGCCTATTTCAAGTGACATTCCCCCAGAGTCCACTAATTGATCTTCAAACAATTCAACCAATATCGCACTAGTACCTTCGAATAGCGGTCCAATGGTGAAATTGAGTGCGGTTGTAGTCAAACCATCAATCACGGTTTGCTGGGTTGAAAACGGCACACCGTCAACTGAAATCGTTGCATTCCCTTGCCAAGGAACATCGCCCGAATTGCTAGCCATTGCAGTTACCCAAACTTGGTCACCATCGCGCAGAGTTGAATTGCCACTTCCTTCACCTGTTTCGGAATTGACAGGGGTGACTAACCATGAATCTGTAGATTCAACAGAAACGCTTGCTGGAGAAAACTTCTGCACAAAGACTTGAATTTGAGAAACGTTGTTTTCGAAACTGTTTCCCACATCACCCCAAAGTTGCAATGTTAGAGTGTGTGTGCCGATTGGGACGCCAGAAATATCGAACGTTTCAGTTGAAGATTCGCCTGCAGAAAGCGATATACTTCGGTTATCTGAAGCCAAGGGAGTGGAATCTTCAGCGATGAAAATCATCTCGATTGACCCATTAGAGTTGACATCGTGGGCGAAAATGTCGATGCTGATGTTGACATCGCCTGAACCAACCTCCTGATCACCGATAATTGTGAAGGAGTCACCCGACATCAGAAGCCCGCTGCCTGATGCCGAAACAAGGGGTGATAGGGCCGATATGAGTAACAGGGAAATTATCCCTAAACTGTACCCATGACCTTTGGTCATGCACTGGCTGGGTCGGTTTCGGTTCAAGACCCTTGCCTTATTTGGGCATGTGAATCGCTGAACCTTTATGCGGAACCGTAGGTTCCGAGACTTGTTCTGCATGGATATTCCAGATTTGCTCGCCCTCAAACCGGAGGAACTCGTCGCTGCAATTTTCGAGCGGCGCAGAGTATTGGCTGAAATCTTGCCAGATATAGAGTCGAATATGGCAGAAGATGCAGATATTTTAGCTCCAGAAGTAGAGAAATTGAGGCTCGCTCGCGATGCAGAGTCAAATCGCGTCGCAGAATTGAAAAAACAGCGTAATGATGCGCAGAAAGAAGCGCGTGATTTGCTGGAGAAAACCCGCGCATTGAGGACAGGATTAGAAGAGAAAAAAGGGTTGAAGAATCTTGATCCCAAATGGGCCAAGGAAAAGCTGGAAGAGAAACTGCTTGAAATCGAGAAAAAAATCGAACAAGAAGCTTTGACTCTTGCCGATGAACGGAGGTTGCTTGCAGAGAGAAAGGAGTTACTGAAAAAGAATCGGGATTGGCTGGAAAAGCGCCGGGAGGATAACCCTGAAATGGCTGATTACGTAGATTCTACAAAAAAAATGAGCGATTTATTCGCTCAGGCCGACAAATTTCACCAAGAAATGTTGACTTATGTGGAGAATAATGAGCCGATTCATGCAGAATTCGTGCAAAAGAGAAACGAACTACGAAACACAATGCGGCAACTTGAACGGGCTCGTTCTCTATTGAAGCAATCGGAATCTGCAATTTCATTCTGGGAGAGTGCAAATCAAGGTGAGCTCGGGAGTCTACTTGATGCGGCGAATAGAGTAGAAGCAGGTGGTAGGTCAACAATTCGTCGTAGAAATGCGGACCTCCCGCTCTCAACCAAACCAGAGGAGGGTGAGGAAGAATGAGTGGCGCCAAACGTAAGAAACGTCATTCCAAAAAAAAGGATGGGTTATTTGACGATCTAGAGGCCCTCTCAGATTCTGAAATTGATGGGAAAATATCGTCACTAAAGGCGAACGTGGAGGCGACTCAAGAGGATCAGAAACGCGTGGAAGAAGAACGCGAGGCTGAAATTCAATTGGTTCAATCCCTAAGGTCTATTCAAGAATTGAGTAGAGGGTTTAGCAAGGAAAGAACTGCTCTCTTGAATGAATTCAGAAAATTCCGTGATCAGGCTAATAAAATCAAGGCGGAGCGCGATGAAATTAACGAAAACGTTCCACCTCCACTAGAGATTATTGAACAGAGAATGCTCGAAACATACCGCAGACTTACGACCATACATCATGATTTGTCAATGATGCCCAATCGTAGCCAAGAGGCAAAGTGGTTTTCATTTTTCTTTGAGTTAAAGGCCATGCATTCACGCAAGGTCATGGGCAACCAACTTCACCAGAAGTACATTGAATTGTTGCGGAATCAGGAAGAGAAACTGAAGGAACTCGACAGACTGAACGAGGAAAAGAAATCTGTGGCTGAAGATGCTCGTGAAGAGGTTCCCGATCAGAAAGCCAACCCAAGGGAAATTCGAAAGTTGAATGAACGGATTGCAGCGAAGCTTGAAACTATCAAATCCCATCGCTCTGAATTAAGGAAAATGAGGAGAGAAATCGGACGATTAGAGGCATATTCACGTGTGCGTAAGAAAGGTGCTAAAGGTACGCGCAGGGGCGGAAAAATTGGCCCGCGATTGGATGATGTCAAGGCACGTGCAAGCAGTGGCAAATCATTGTCCATCGAAGAAATGAATGCACTTTTGAACAGTGGAAATCTACATGAAACACTCTCAGATGTTGAACAAGTAGTTCCCGAAAAAAAAGCGGATTCGGTCAAGAAACGAAAGCGTCAGTCTGGCGCCGTCAGAGGGCGAAGGAGAACTTTGAATCCAGAAGAGAAG
>CALCEF010000220.1 GCA_937901365.1 uncultured euryarchaeote
TTCCAGACCCAATTCTATGAATTGGGTTGAACATCAGACCCCAACCGATTAAACGAGTCGGAGAGGCCCCAAGTCCATGCGTGGTCGCGCTCTCTTGCTCGTGTTGCCTTTACTCTTGATGAGTTGGGCACCGGTCACAATGAGCCTCAAAGAGGCTCCTCTTACGCGTGAGAGCCCCGCTGATGGCACCTATGACGTGCTGATGTTGGGCAATTCCTACACATCACAGAACAGTTTGAGTTCCCGTGTTCAAGCCTTGTTTGATGAGACTGGAACCTCAGCAAGTGTTTCGGATTTGACAGGGGGCGGCATGAAGTTGTACCAACATGCAGACAACGCAGAATCCAACGGCAATCAATGGCATACGACACTCACCAACAACCAGTTCGACTATGTCATCTTGCAAGATCAAAGTCAGGTCCCATCTTTCCCAACCACCGAATCGATGTGGCAGAATTCCAAGAATGGTGCGATTCGATTGGACTCAATGATTGAAAACGCTGGTGCTGAAACCATCTTCTTCATGACTTGGGGTTATCGAGATGGTGATTCCAACAACGCTTGGCTGAATCCAGATTATCCAACCATGCAAGCCAACCTTGAGGCGGGCTACAACATGTATGCAGAAAACATAACCACTGCTGAACGCGCACCTTACATCGCTCCAGTGGGACTGGCCTACAAGGCGATTTACGATGGCATCATTGCAGATGGTGGTACACCCACCGACCAAGGCACACTGTTCTACAACCTGTATTCAGGAGATGGGGCCCATCCTTCGACACGCGGCACATACCTTGCGGCTTGTGTCATCCACTCAACCATGACCGGAGAATCATCCAGTGGTCTGTCCGACCCGTTTGGGTTTGATAGCAACACCCGAACAACATTGCAACAGGCTGCGGATTCTGTGGTCTTTGATGATACATTGGGGTACAGTTACCCATGGCAGAATGAACCGAGTAGTGAACCGGTTGACAACTCAACGGAAGCGAGCAACCTGTGGTTTGGAAGTGCGGATGGGACCAACGTCCTGATTGCACCGGGCGGAGGTTCAGGATTCACGGTCAATATCACCAACAATGCCTCGTTTACCGACATTGCAGACATCCATATCCAGTCAGATACGGGTTGGGACATGTCGTGGAACTATGGTGATGGCAATCCTGCCAATGGTTACACCTTGGAAATGGAAAGCGATACACTGCACTGGATTCAGTTTGCAATCTCGGTCCCTGAAGTCTCGATGGGGTGGCCAC
>CALCEF010000221.1 GCA_937901365.1 uncultured euryarchaeote
AATTGGCTGCATGGTCGGACGATTTACAACATGAATATGATATTACAGAACCACTGGCGGATTTCGATTCTTCAACAATTCGAAATCTGATTGAGAAAAGGATCAGCCAGGTAAGCAATGAGGGCTGGAATGCATCCCAATCACTCATTGATGATGCAATGGCCCACACAGGCGGCCGAGCCGACCAAGTTGTCAGGCATTTCAGGGATCTAATCGATTCTGAACGCGGTGCATCCACAGCGTTCTCTCGAAAACAGGAAATGATTGAATCGATGGAATTGGAACCCAACGACGCGAAAAACCGAATGGCTCCACAAATTGAACCTCTGGAGTCATTGGATGAAGACAACGAGCCTGAGAATGAGGCTGCAGAGGAACAAGAACCCGAATCTGATACAGAAACCGAAGCAGATGATTTCAACTGGGATATTCCTGAAATGGAACCTGAACTTGAGGAAGAGTTCCCTGAAGAACCGATTGAAGAGCAATTTGAAGATGCGGACGAGGGGTCACCGGAGTTCGAATTACCTTCGTTAGAGGTTGATGAAATCGAGGAGCCCGATATGTCACAAGCATTGGGTGGCGCGATATTACAGATGGAGCCCGGTACAGAACCACCACCACCGCCGATGCACGCATTTGGCGGTCTTGCCAATCGACAACGAACAGCCAAAGTTGAAATCGGCCTCGACAATGCTCTACGTCCGCAGGTCAGCGGCCCGATGACTGCAAAACCAGATATCAGTATGCACTTTTCTCAAGAAGAACCTGCGATTGAATCAGAGGAAACGACATATTGGGTTGCGGATTCTCTCCCAGAACCAGAACCGGCTCCAGTGATGGATCCAGTCGCTGCTAAATCTATTGGAGAAAATCTGCGCAAGAATATGCCAAAACCCGCAGCCTCAACTTTACCCTTGGATTTCGAGAAGGTCGCCTCATTAAACGATTCAGAAATATCCATCATCGACGCCTCAACCGCAAGGGAAGTATCTCCATCAGACTCTGCATTACAGGCCTACCTCGCAGTCGGTCGCCCGCGCCTATCACAGATATTCAACGGCCTACACAAGGCAGGCATACTTTCTGTACGCAAAAAGGGCCGAACACGATTGTTCAGAATTTCTGATCAAGCAAAGGCACATTTCTCAGATGGCCACATGGAGGTCTAGACATGACTGAAGAGCGCTGGGAAATTGCTTGGAGCCACCAAGTGGAAGGTCGTGTAGGCGCAATCTCATGCTTAGGTGAAGATTCTTTGATTGCAGCAGGGAGTGTCGTCCGCCGTTTGAATTCAGATGGCGATTTCCTCTGGCGCCGTGAATTTTCGTTTGACGTATATCGATTGGAGCACGATGGTACAAATGTGGCCGTTTTGGCGGGCACGGGCTTCTTCTTACTCGATTTGGCTACAGGGGAACCAATTGGCGAAGGTCGCGCGGTGGCAGGTGGATTCCGCGATGTCGTCCGCCGTCCCGGTGGAGGTTGGTTGCTTTCAGATCGAGGCGATCACATCCATCTTTTCAACCGCCGCGGCCGTGGAATCCGCAGACTTCGCCCAGGTCCATTGAAGAAGATGGTCGGTTGGTTAGACCGTGAAATCTTACTCGCACAGGATGAGGATGGTTGCTTACGCGCATTACGGTTGGGTGGAGATGATGCTCAACGTCGAATCGAAACAACCCGTTGGTCTTGGGTCTCTAGATTGCACAGTGGCCGAGTCTTGGTTCAACAAGCAGATGGCAGTTTGCAGGAAGGTGTACCAAACCCGTTTGGTTGGGACCGGATTGACAGGGTCCCTGGAGATGGACTTGTACCAATAGATGCGACTTGGACGGGTGAAGGTTGGTGGGCTCTGGATGTCGCTGGCGATTTGATTCGATTGCCTCCAGAGGATGGTTTTGAACGAAGACCAGCAGGGGACCTCGTATCTTCCAACCTTGCTGATCGAATGCTAACAGCAACCCGTGAGGGTTTGATTCGAATGTGGATTGGGCCACATCTTGTCAGCCGAAGGCGATTGTTGTTTGAAGAAATTGCATCCGGTGAAATACGCCGTCTCGATTGGGAACAACGCCAAGTCATCTTCGAAGCGGCTCGAGACGCTGAAGACTCGGGGATGCTCAGTCGCGCCATTGAGTTGTACGAATCATTAGGTCGTGCGGAAGATGTCCGTCGCTTAATCTCTCAACGGGAGGGTGCAGATGTCTGAGCCCCATGTTGAAGTAACGGCCGAGTTGATGGAAAGATACCTCGCTCTCACTGCCGAAGCTCGTGAGAAAGCCACGCCGCTGTATGCTTCAGATACCGATGAAGGTCAGCGTTTGGAAACCATGATGGAAATGGCAGATTCCTACACATCTGATGCAAAATGGTTTGTCGAAAAGGGAGATTTGGTACGTGCATTTGGTGCCATCAATTACGCCCATGCTTGGATTGATTGTGCGGTCAAAATTGGATTGATGGATGGACACGGCGATGATGAAATGTTCACGCTACCTTGAGTCTAGTAACTACACCAAGACGCCAGTTTCAAAAGGGTCGGTCGGCGCCGCCGCCGAACATGGGAAGTCCAATTGGAGAGCCGCGAACGGTGGAAGAACTACGCGACATGCTGCATGAAGCAGAGGAGCGTAAGGCATTGTGGGAACGTCACTTCAAGAGTGCCAAGATGGATCGTAAATCCAATGCGGAAGCGATTCGAAATATCACAGCACTTCGTGGCGTAATCAAAACCCTACGCTGGACATTGAATATGGCTGACAAGAATGGAATTCCGATCCCACATCCGCTGGATTAGCGTACGATTCTATTTCCGAATATGTCATTGGTATAACCGCCAAGTTCCACAATTCGTCTATCAGCTCGGATGGCTACCGTTGCAATCCCATGTAACCAAATCATGAAAGCCAAGGGTGCACAAATGATTGTCGCCAATAGAATTGAAAACGCAAAGAATATTCCTATTCCCAACTTCATTTGTTGAACGTCTCTTGGGCGGCCGATTGAACCAATTAAGGTATAATCAATTCCTGGCAGAAAAATCGAAGTCAGTATCGCCAACAACTTGAGTTTGGTTGCATTCCCATCACCACTGCTCAATTCGGAAGTGGATGCAATCCCCGGTTCAACAATGGCGTTCTCGATGCCCAATTTCTCGAGTCCCTCAGAGTCACCGATTTTATTTGCAGGAATCCATCTTTCCGATGCATAATCCCATGCCCAGCGTCCGTCGTCGCTGAATCTTGGCATTGAACACACCTACTCTATCAAGCGCAACGCCTTAGATCCATGTACTTCAATAACGGATGCATTCGCATCGTGAAGTCTTGCTTTGAGTGTTCGATCTAC
>CALCEF010000222.1 GCA_937901365.1 uncultured euryarchaeote
CCCCATCGACGCTAACACCTGGGTTGACTTTGCCAACTTGGCCACACCGTATGTGTTGGCGGCTGGTGACTACGCGATCATTGCGGAGAACTCGCAAGGCACACTCAAGCTCAACAACGCTGGAGAAACCTTGGACCTCTTCAATGGAAATGGCGTATCTGTCCATACGGTCACCACTGGACAAGCCAGTAGTGACATCAGCAAAATCCCCGGTGCATTGGCCACGGACGATTACGTCGATTCAAACACCAATACGCCGGGTGCAGCGAACACCGGCGGCGGCCCGGGTGGCCCGACCTATGTTCAGAGTGAAATGCGAATTACAGAAGTAATGCCCGACCCTTATTGGACCAATGACAACGCCACTTGGCCAGGAGGAGAATGGGTCGAAATCGCAAACATCGGTTCGATAGCCATCGATCTTGCAGGTTGGTCCATCGACGATGCCGCTGGAAACTCGATGCAGATGAACACTACACATCTGGTAGGTCATGGCACAATGATTGATCCAGGTCAACACCGGATTGTGGCCGTCAATGGGACGCGTGCCTATGGTATGCTCAACAATGGCGCAGGAACCGAACAAATCAAACTCAGAATGCCAAGTGGTGAAATCACCCACCAGGTCGAATATTCAGGCCCGACACATACGGGACACTCCTACGTCAACGCTAGTGCACTTACACCCGATTGGGGACGGAATGCAGATGATCTCGTCACAGCCAAATGGCCGACCCCGGAAATGATGAATGCACCTGTCACAACCCTCCCCGGTTTGCCGATTCAAATCAACGAAGTAATGGTGAACGTTACCGCCGAGAACTCGTCTTTGGGCGGCAGTTGGGTCGAATTCTATTATCCACCACAAGAGGGTGGTTCGGCACCACCTGTTGGGAGCAGTGCCTACACACTGCGTACAGGAAGTGGTGTTCTTGAAACACTACCAAACACATTCAATCAATTGACACCGGGCGATTTCTTGGTCTATGGTCCGGTTTCGATGCTGAATAATTACGATTCCATCTCTCTTGTTGACGGCAATGGAGATATCCGTCAAATTGTCGAATGGATGAGCCCACATCCCCAGAATGTCAGCTACATCCCCTCTGATCCATTGATGCCAAGTGGGCCATGGATGTCGTCCCCTTACAATACGCCCGGAGCACTCAACCCCGGACAAGTCGGTGAGAATCCTGGGAATCAAACAGGATATAGTGGATTGAGAATTTCCGAATTCTTGCCGAACCCCATTGGAGCGGATTCACAAACTGGAATGGATGGAGAATGGGTCGAAATTACCAACATTGGAAACCAATCTGTGGATCTAACAGGTTGGGAATTGCGTTCAGGTGCCGGCCTTGCATTACCACCTGGGACGCTGAGTCCTGGGGCATTCATGGTATTCCCATTGGGGGACGATTCGATTACACTGACCAACAGTCAAGGTACACTCAAACTCAATGACCCGGATGGTAATTCAGCCCATACTGTAATCTGGAGTCATTCAGCCTACGGGATGAGTATGGTCGCGGGAGATAATCCCGGTGACATGTGGGTAATTGGAGCTTGGCCAACACCCGGGGAAGCAAACCACATCTTCGAACAACCATATTCTGGACCCACTGAAATCATGATGTCTGAGGTTAGCCCTCAGTGTTCCAGCCCCACCGATGGATTGGCAAGTGAATGGGTTGAATTGTATAACGCAGCGGGATATGCTGTCAATCTATCTCGATTTATGGTGCAAGATGATGGCGGAGGGGCAGCAGCAGTCGCACCTGGACGCCTGTGGAATCATACGCCAAACTCGATGATACTGGAGGCTGGAGAGCACGCGGTACTCAACCTCGAAGAAAATATCCTCACCAATCAAGGTGAAAGCATCATTCTACTGGATCCAAATGGAAACACCCTACAATCTCTGACATGGGATACCAGTTCAGATTGTGTGACGCGCGAGTCGCGCAATGGCGGTGAGGAGACGCGTGAAACACTCTGGCCGACACCCGGCGAGGAGAATCCAATCGTCCATTCGTATGATGGAGACATGACGATCAAGTTCACCCGCATCATGCCCGTCGAAGTTCCTGGGCGCTCCAATGACTGGTTTGAAATCACAAACACCGGTGATACGTGGGTTGATTTGGGGGGTTGGATGATCGATAGACACACGATTGACAGTTCTCATCAATCCATGATGCTCAACCATATTTTGGAGCCGGGAGAATCGGTTGTGGTTACTGAAGAGCCATACAATCTCATCGTCGACGGTGGTCCTGAAGCAGTTGATGCAAACACATTCTTTGGCAACTCTCCACCATGGCTCATCAATAGCGGGGGAGCACTGCAATTAATCGCCCCCGATGGAACGGTTGTAGACGCCATTGTCTATGGTTCCGGTTTTGCTGAAATTCCAGGTTGGAATGGGTTGGCACTAGAGTTGCCACCCACCGACTCTGCGGGTCTCATTCTAATGCGTGGAGATGGCTGTAATGAGTTGCCGGATACCGACTCGTCCGCTGATTGGGAGTATCGATGGTTGCGATTGGGATCCAGTCTGTTTTGTGATTCAGGATACTTCGCAGCCGAAGGGACGGTTGTTCCAGTAAACTCACCGGTTGGTTCGCTTTTCCAGATGGTTGAATGGATCAATGCAGCGACAACATCTCTACATCTGCATGTCTACCAATTTGATTCTCCAGAACTTTTCCTCGCCATTGAAGCGGCGGTTCTTCGAGGTGTAGAATGCACCATTTTGCTCGAGGGGCAAATCCTCGGCGATGCCGCCGACAGCACCGACCAAAGAGGTTGGGCAGATGAGTTGGCAAACGCCGGTTGTACTGTTCTTTGGATGATTGAACCGGAAGGCGATAATGCACCGATGGCACCTTATCGCTACATCCACTCTAAGGTTGCCGTACGCGATGGAGACAGCGTCTGGATCGGTAGTGGTAACTGGAAGCGGTCGACATTCCCACTCGACGGGGATGCTGGGAATCGAGATTCGGGTGTAATCGTCAACAGTCAGGATGTGGCTGACCTCGTGATGTCGAGACTGGTATGGGACGAGAATGAAAGTCAGAGGCATGTCGTTAATCACGAGGATGCCGACATATCGATGGGGCGCCCCACCGGATGGACTCGCCCAGCAGCATCAACTGAATTCGGGCCCTCTGAACCGATGCAATTGACCTATGAAGGGCCGTTTGGTGCTGTCCTACTCACTTGCCCTGACGACTGTATTCAATCGCTCGTGTGGTTGATTGATCAAGCGGATGAAACCCTCGATATTTCAGTGCAATACTTTGACTTGGGCTGGCATTGGGGTTATGGAGAGAATCCATTGATTGAAGCGATTGAACGTGCGGCCAATCGAAGTGTTTCCATCCGTTTACTCATCAATGGATATTACATGAATGATGATATCCGTGATACGGTGAATCATTTCAACCACCGATTGAACATGACCGACGGATTGGATGTCGAAGCGCGTGTCATGGCGCCTTCAGATGAAATCACAAAATTGCATGACAAGGGCATGATTGTAGATGGCGAATGGAGCTTGTTCAGCAGCATCAACTGGGGAAGCAACAGCGCTCTACGGAATCGCGAGATGGGGCTTGCAATTGAGCACGTCGAGCTGGCAGAGCATCAAACATTCATGTTTGAAGAAGATTGGAACCGATTGGACACATTCACTGATACCGATGGTGATGGAATGCCTGACTACTGGGAAATCGAGAATGGATTGAATCGAACTTGGTCTATGGTTTCAGGGACCACCAATTCCGAGCAAAACCTAGACCCTGATGGCGACGGTTTGGCCAACCTACTGGAATTCCAAAATGGCGGATTGGCGCAAAACCCTGACACCGATGGAGATTGTATCTACGACGGCAAGGAGGTGGAGTGGGCGTGGGAAAATGCCCTCACAGCTTCACTTGCAGTTCAAACAGCGGATGCTGATTTGGATGGTATACCTGACAACGAAACCGTGCCTTGTACAAATCCACAAGATCAGATTGCTAATCCAAACACGAACAATACCCAATCAACAGATGATGAAGAGGAGGAAGCAGGGCCATTCCGCGAGGATGCGATGGAGAGCCCCGCTGCCAAGGTATTCCTCGGCCTGGTCATCATCGCTGTCATCAGTCTGTTTGGCGCACTGGGCCTTATGTTTGCCAACAGCCGAAAAGAGGCCGCTGGCAAAGTCTTGGTCGATGATGTCGGTGATCTCAACACGGAAATGTGGACGGAAAGCGAAGAAAATACACCCTCCGGAGCGGTCATTTTGGATGGAACGAGTGTGGGGCCAAATGCAGGTAGCGAAGCACGAGAGGTGGCGGTCGGACGCGATGATGGAGTCTTTGGAGCCCCTCAACTCGATGGGTATGATTTCCCGGGCTGGTCACCACAGCAAGTGCAAGATGCACTCGATGCCGGTTGGACGGTGGAGCAACTCCGTGAAAAGTACGA
>CALCEF010000223.1 GCA_937901365.1 uncultured euryarchaeote
AGCGGGATCTTTCCACTCATATCCACATTTAGAACACTGCAAATAGCCAGGAATCGAGGAAGCATCCGCATTGCCACCACATCGGGCGCAATCACCTTCTTCATCAATTGACAAATTTTCCTTTGCCTGTCGACGGCCCTCGCGGATACCAAATCCCATGGCACGCCATCGACAGGCCCCATATCAGCCTATTGTGGTTCAATTCCACCGCTCGAGAACAGTTGCGATACCCATTCCGCCACCAATGCACATTGTAGCGAGTGCATATTGCCCCCCAATTCGATTAAGCAAACTAGCGGCCTTACCTGTAATGCGACATCCACTTGCACCAAGTGGGTGTCCAATGGCCAATGCTCCACCATCAATGTTGATTCGTGAATCATCCATATCCAAATCCAAATCCTTGAGGCAAGCCAATGATTGTGCGCTGAATGCTTCATTCATTTCAATGACATCTATTTGGTCAAGTGTCAAACCCGCTCTCTCAAGGGCTTTTTCGGTTGCCGGAACCGGTCCATATCCCATGATACCTGGTGAGACTCCGGCCACCGCCGTTGAAACAATTGTAGCCAGTGGCTCGATGCCATATTCTGCAGCGTGATGATCTGAACATACGAGAAGTGAAGATGCCCCATCTGTTAGCGGTGAACTGGTTGCTGCTGTGACCGTTCCAGTTTCAATAAAGGCAGGCTTGAGTTGTGACATTTTTTCCATGTTGGGCTCTCGCATGCAACCATCTTTCGTAATATCGCCAATGGATACAATTTCTTCTTCAAGCAATCCGGAATCTTGCGCGTGGATGGCCTTCTTATGACTCAATGCTGCGAACTCTTCCTGCTCTGGCCGCCCGATTGAGTGTGAATTTGCCAAATTTTCAGCTGTTATTCCCATCGAAATGTAGGCTTCTGGATAAGACTGCTCCAAGCCCGGATGTGGCGATCGATTGAAACCTCCGCGCATAATTCGTGACATCGATTCGACACCTGCACAAACGAAAGCGTCCCCGGAGCCGAGTGAAATTGCTCCCGCTGCTGTATGAATCACTTGCATTGAAGAGCCGCACAAACGATTTGTGGTCATTCCTGGAATCGTTTCGGGGAGACCGGCTAAATATGTCGAGATTCGACCAATATTCAGCCCCTGTTCACCCTCTGGGTATGCACAACCTACCATCACATCTTCAATCTGGTTGAATTCAATGCCAGATTTTTTGATTGATTCTTGGATTACTATTGCAGCCATATCCTCGGGGCGTGTATCCATTAATGCACCACGATGCGCTCGATGAAACGGGGTGCGGCAATAACCCGCAACTACTGCTCGCATGACGGTGCCACCGATTGCGTGTCCATAATCTTGACGAGAAATGTGCCCTATGGGCACAGAACGAATTATGAAGGTAGGGCGGGTCGCCGGCTCGATGATTAGAGATTGCAGGTCCCATGGATTCTTTGACGGACAGAACTGTCCATCGTGCAATGATGAAGGTAAATTCATCATGAGTGACCGAGAAAGAGACATTCTCGGTAGACGTATGGCAGGTATATTGCGGCATTTTCCCGAAAAATTTGATCTCGAGATGGATTTGAATGGATGGGTCGATGTGCGGGAAATGGTAGAAGCCCTTACCAAGAGAGACCGGAGGATGCATTGGTTACGCCCTCACCACATCCGTGCGGTTAGTGAAACTTGTACGAAAGGACGCTATGATGTTCGCGGAGACATGGTGCGAGCCACCTATGCGCACACCGTAGAAATTGAGCTTGATTTGCCTTCGGATGACACACCAAATCTACTCTACTTCCCATGCTCTGTCGAGGAAGAATCGCACCTACTTGAGCATGGGATCAAACCTGGTGACAGGAAGCATGTACACCTATCAAAAACGGTAACTGCGGCAGCAAATGCTGGTCATGTACATCATAATAGGCCAGTCATTATCGAAGTAGATTGTATACAAATGGAGGCTAATGGTGATACCATCTACCATGCCGGTACTACAGTGTACTTAACTGAAGAAGTAGAAGCTCGATACTGTGCAACAGTTGAGGCCGATCATCCAGAATTACTTGCATGCATCTCTGAATGGGAACAGCAAGAATCAGAAGAAGAGTGATTACCGATTTTCACCACAAGTCGGGCAAAATGGTAGATCCTCATCAATTTCTGCCTCGCATGAACCGCAAACTGCTCCATTCGTGCGTGGCTCATGTTCTGGATCAGGGCTTGCAGATAATAGCCTCACAGACTTTTCTTGGATTACTGGGGTAATCGAAGATTCACTGCGGATTTCCCAGGCGGCAGCGAATGCCATGGATTCTTGAAGTGCCATTTCCAATTGTAGCAATCTTTTGCGTACATGATCCCCTTCCTGAAGTTCCTCCAATTCTCGAATTTCTGACTGCAGCCAGCGTCGGAATTCCTCAAGAGTCGGGTTTCGCATAAACTGCTGTACTTAGGGCTCCTTGATGAATGAACCGACGCTATCGCTTTGAATGGGTGCCCTGTAGAGTCATTATGGGCCGCATCATCATGAAATGGGGTGGTGGTCTGATTTCAGATAAATCATCTCTCTGTACGCCGTATATTGACCGAATCTCAGCACTTGCCAATTGTGTGTCTAGACTTGCTGAACTTGGACACGATATTGTCATCGTACACGGCGCCGGTTCGTTTGGACATATACGGGCAAGAGAGTTTAGATTGGCTGAAGGCAATATTCCGGATTTAGACCAAGAAGAGGCGATATCTTTGGTCAGAAGCGACATGGACACCCTACATCAGATGGTACTTGATTCGCTAAGTAATCTGCATACGTGCAGTCATCCACCGCGAGAATTCGTGGAGGGTACTGGACCTACATTCCGTGGTGATTTAGATCGATTCCTAGAGCCAGGAATCCACGTAACATTTGGAGATGTTGTCAACTGCAAGCCTCCGGAAGATTTTGGTATATTGTCTGGAGACGATTTGATGTTACGTTTGAGTGTTGAATTACCTGATGTTACACACGTCATCTTTGCAATGGGTGACACACCAGGATTGATGACAAATCCAGGGCCATCTGGTGAGTTGATTCCTGAATGGAGTAGTGAAGTCGGTTTCACCGGGCAGCACAGCGAAGAAATTGATGTAACCGGAGGGATTTTCCTG
>CALCEF010000224.1 GCA_937901365.1 uncultured euryarchaeote
CTTAGATATGGGATGTTCGATATTTTGAACGGTGCACTGTAAGCCTGTTTCGGAAAAAAAGAGACAGGAGTGAGTTGAATCACAAACTCAACTCGAAACGAAAAAAGGGGCCGGGCCCCCCGTAGGGGGGCCCGGCCCGGGTCACCGTCTCAAGGACGGGTCATGTTTTCTTTCGAAGGCCTTGGGGATCTCAGTAATCCCACTCTTTGTCCTCACCATCAGCTTCTGCGCCGCGGGTAAGGATGAAAGCGCCGCCAATCACCGCAAGAACAACCAATCCAATGATTGCATACAGTGCGTTGCCAATGCCATCATCTTCTCCAGCACCAGGATCTGTGCTGTCGATGACACCAGGTGATTCGAGGCCGTCCTTCATGTCCGCATACATGTCAACGCCTGGGTCGGCGACGTTGCCAACTGCGTCCTTGCCTGCGATACCGAAGTACATGTCAGCGTTGCAAGCACCGCCACACATGTCCTGCTCGGTCACTGTGATCGAGGTGGTTGTGTCTTCGGTCTCTGCACAACTGTTGCCTAGCAGGCTTGAGAAATCGTTGTTGACGATGTCTTGGGTTCCTGCCCAGCAAACCACCCATGCCGATACGTCATCGGTGTCTGTTGCATCCCATGTGAAGGTTAGACCATCATTTGTGGATGTCACGGTTGCTGCTGCATTGCTGAGTGATGGTGCAGGTGTTACGCTGCCATCTGCGGTCACAGTGGTGTCCATGTGGCCACCGGTGAGCATTGCACCAGTGACGACATCGGAGTTACCGTTCTCTGTCTGCACACGGATGGTGTACTTTGTCGCATCCACACCGTTGTGCTGCCATGCCATTGTGTCAGGGCTCTGTCCTGCGATTGCAGTTCCAGCCAGCGGGTCACATGAAGTGTCTGCATCTGCCCAGGCACACCAGTAAATGTTCACTGTGTCAGCACTTGCGAATTGTGGGTTTTCCCCGTATCCCCAAGCGACATCGATGCGGGCATCTGGTCCCAAGGATGCGGTTAGACCCGATACACCTGCTGCTGGTGGCTGTGCGCCTGCAGTAGCTGCATCGAAGATCGCGTAGGTTCCGCCACCAAGGTTGCCTTCCATACCTCCATCGTGTGAGAAAGTCATGGTTGTGCCACCGGATGCACCAGCAGCAGAAGTCACGTGGTTGACAGATGTCCATGGTGTTGATTCGGTTCGCTTGAACCATAGGCCCCAAGCGGTCGTTGCATCGCCATCGAAGTCGATGGTGAGCGTCTCCGAGCCAATATCGGCTGGCATCATCACATTGGATACAGTCAGGTCGAATGCGACCACACTGTCGAATGCACCTGCGTTGTTACCGAGTTGCTGTTGTGTGTATGCATCAGCATCAGCAGCGGTCACGTTGTAAGCGACCATTGGGCCGTAAACAAGTGAGTAACTCAGGCTTGCTCCAGTCACAGTCATGTCGTGGGAATACGAGTTCCAAACAGAGATGAGCATGCTGTCGGATGCACTGGCACCATTTCCGTCGGTGACGGTTGCGGTAACCATGCGCTCTCCAGCCCAGCTCAAGTCAGTCTCAACTGTGCAAATCGATTGATCGCACTGGAACATATCCTCAACTTCGCCGCCTGCTGTCACTCGCTTCCACGAGTAAACAAGCTCTTCGTCAGGTGTTTCTGTGTCCATTCCTCGCGCGCGCATGGTAATCCAATCATCGACGATGATTGGAGCATCCACTGTGTCATCGCCACGGACAATCTCGTCCAGAGTCATGTAGACGGTTGGGTTGTCGTTGATTACCTCGTAGAAGGTTGCTCGAACGTCGTTACCACCGTTCATGTCTGTCGCGTCGGTCGGGTCACTGGTTGCACTGATCATGTTCACAGTTGCTGTGACCGCGAATCGACCAGCAGGCAAGTCCACATCGACACAAGCCGTCCCTTCTGGGAAGGTGCCCGGTGCAGTTTCACTGAGCAGTGTGTGCGAGTAGGAGTCCTCTGTGTCGTCCAAGCACTCGTTGGCTGCCACAGACTCAACACCACCCGGTAGGACGGATTGGTCGTTTTCGTCCATGACAGTGAATGTAACATCCCAGTCGTAGGAGTTCTCACCAGCAGAGCCGCCGAAGACGACGCTTGCGGTGAGTGTTGTGGTTCCAACGTTCAGAGTTCCTTCTGTTGCTTCGTTGTCACCGGCGGTGAGAGAGGTTACGCCGATGTCGTGGAAGACGGTGAAGTATCCGCTGAGGGAACCGTCGTTGTTACCGGTTCGATCATCGTAGTCGACAGTGGTCTCTGCCATGATCAACGATGGTTCCTCGGTGTCATTTTGACCACCTGGACCCATTCCGCCAGATGCGGCGGCAGCGGGTGCATATTCGTCGAAAGATACGAGCATTGCAGTGATGGAGAATCCTACAGGAGCAGTGGATGCACCAGATGTACCTGTGTCACCAACAATCTCGCCATGGAAGACGTATGCTTGCTGGTAGGTCATCACTGTGCGATCCTGAGCGCATGGGTTGTCACCATTCGAACATGGGTTCTCAGCCAAGTCGTTGGCATCGGTCACAGGACTGTCCAAGTTGGACATGTTGTGCCAAACGTCAACACTCGCTGTGTCACCGACGACTACGGTGAACGTGTGTCCGTTCTCTGTAGCCGCTTGTGGTGCGTCTGGACCAGAGCCGTCCACGTCAAAGGTTGACGGAGACATTGGGTCTGTGTCGTATGCACCTGAGAACTCAACTGTCACAGTTGTTGCTCGAGGCGCCCATGATTCAGAACCATCTGCGGTTACAGACAGTGCGAAGTTGTGTGGGCCTGCGCCCTGCACGTTGTCGTATGCTGCATCAGCAAGACAGTCGCCACCAGGGCCATCTGTCCAACATAGGTCGACAACGATGTCACGGTAGTGCTGGACAGTGACGCTGTAGGTCATGTCGTTGTTGGTTAGATCACTATCCATTGAGCTGTCGACTTCGATTGAAATCGTTACAGTATAATCGCCAGGAATTGTGGGTGTCCATGCTAGGTCACCGCCACTTTCTGCTTGGATGCGGTAGTTTCCGCCACCCAAGAAATCACCGGCTGCCAGCGTATTGTAGCTGCAACCAGTTACGGTGGTGGTACCGGGGCAAACAACGTCATCGAGGTTATCGATCACGGCAGTTTGACCATCGCCGGCCGGCGTAACGGTCACACGAACGTTGAATTCGTCGTGTGCGTTGTCACCATCATTGATGATGATCGGCCGGAAATAGACGGTGTCACCAACGTCAATTCCATTCCGGGTGTTGCCGGCTTGGTCCACGAATGTTTCTCGTGGTTCCAAGACGTCGTGCAGGTTCAATTCGTATGCCGCACGGCCACCCGTTTCCATTTCGTTCGTATCCTTCAGCTCATCAACGAAGTCGATTCCAGCGAATAGGCTGGCCATCATCAACGCCGTGAGTACAATAGGCACAATTTGCTTCACTTTACAGTCCTCCCTCACAGTGGGTGCGTTGCCACACTAAAACTTCGTATTTATAGTGATGGGCGGTCCAAGTTACTTTTTTGGGCAGTATCTTGTATTTCTTTATTAATAATGGAACAAACGATTTGTAATTTAATTCGGGTCCCGCAGTGCTTCTGCCGGTCGGATTGAGGCGGCCTTTCGAACCGGCCACAGCGTCGCCAGAAGTGTCAACACATAAGCTCCTATGACAATCAAATAAATTTCATTCCATGGCATGATGAAATCTGCACCGCCCTCTTTGAGGAAACGATCATACAGAGCGTAATGGAAACCTACGCCGACCAGAGCGCCGTTTAGAATGCCTAGGAATGATATCCAGGATAACTCGACGAGGAAAGTGGCCACGACCATGCTGCGTTGGAATCCAAGGGCTCGCAATATGCCAATTTGGTGACGGCGTTCACTCACATTGCGAATTGTAACAACTGCCAAACCTGCTATACCAACGACCAAACCAAGTGCAAGGAAGGCCTTCAGTAGCCCGAATATAGACAAGACGAACGAGTTGATTTTGTTCCATGCGACCTCGATTACGAACACACCCACTCCTTCCTCAATCATGCCTCGCTCAATTTCATCTGCTGCGAACTCTTGATCGGCGACGGATGTTCCATTGGGTAGACTGAACCAGACAATTTGTGGCTTGGCGTCAAATCTTTCCTCGGCAAAATCGGATTGCATGTATATGCCTGGAATGAACACTGAGGCCTCCTGCTTGAGAATACCACCCACGAATACCGTGCGGTTGACGCCTGAGTTGCTGGGATCGCTAATCAGTATGCTATCGCCGATTCCCAAATCCAGAGTTGGTGGCGTTTCAACGCTACTCGTCGGTTGTGGTGTAAGGCTGAAATCGACGATCACGAGGCTCTCGTCGGCTAGAACGGCCGCCCATGCCTCTTCTTCAGTATCTCCAAGTTCTGTGGCCCAAACCTCCAAACTCAAAGCGCCATGTTCTGTGAAATTGGAGTCAAAACCTCGTATACCGACGTTCAATCGGTCACCGGTGCCATCTCCTCGTTCAGCTTTGACCACCCCGGTGTGAATGGTCGCAATCGAATCGAAGTCGGTGACATTCATGTCCCCCAAATCCCAATTGCCGACATCAGGGTCCAGTTCACTGCTGCTGAAGGCTAGAATTTCGTAGTCGCCTCCTGATTCATCACCCATTTCCACAAGATTGTTTTCCGTAATGGCTGAACTACCCGAAAGAATGACCACTGCAAAGATGACTATGGAGAACATGCCCATCGTCATCGATGTACGGAACGGTGTTGCCATCGGATAGGCAAGGCTGGTGGGTAAAACCGACGCAATACGCCCAGAAAGTGGTGCTAGGAGACGTGAGAGGAAACGGGTCACCAAGGGTGCGAGGCTGGTCAATAACAGGACGCCTGCAGCAACCATGAATACACCCAATATGATGAATGAAAAGGGACCTTGTTCCCAAGGTTCACTGATTGGATCGCCTTTCCAGCCCCAGAAAATCATTGACAAACTAAGGATGGATAAAATCAGGCGTGGAAGCAAGACTGGGCGGTGGAAGCGTATACCTCGAACCGTGAAATCCTCCGGCATAATACGACCTAGAATCCAGAATGCAGGAGGTACCATTGCGAGCATAAGGGTGAATCCACCCAGCAACCACCAAGCGTGGCGTGTGCCTGTTGTAGGATCTCCTATGAGGAAGGCCATGCCAAAACTAGCCAGCGAAGAAAAGCCGAGGAGGAGTGTGACCAGAATTGACCACCAAGGCAAACCATCTCCGTAACGTGTGGGAATACTTCGGATGGCCGCGACGACATTGAGGCGGCTGATCCACATCGAGGTTGTCCACAATGTCGACCATGTTACCAAGAACCCGGCTGTAAATCCAGCCATAAGACTCTGGTAGGACCAATCAAAGACGACGCTCATCGAGAATGTGTCTTTGAACGCGGTGGCCATGAATTCCATCAATACCCAAGCAACACCAATGCCTGCCAAAGCACCGACTGCGCTAGATATGATTCCCAAAAGGGCACCTTCTTGAACGAATAAAACGCGTAAATCACTACGGTGCATACCAATGGCTCGAGCCATGCCCATCTCCGGCTTTCTCTCATCGGCCAGCATGACGAAGATATTCATCACAAGAAGGATGCCTGCGAAGATTACAAACGAGCCGAAGATGAGGAATAGCATGGAGAAATTTTCACCCAAATCTGCACTCGATTCAACCGCCCTGAGCTTGACTGGAGATACATTCAAGTCCGCCGAATCGAGGTCCGCTTGCTCATCTGCCCATGCCTCAATACTGGCCAGAACTACCTCGTATACAGCGGGGTTGACCAAACCAGGCCCGACGATGATGACCATGCTGCGTGCACCGGTACTACCACCCGCCAGCAACTCGGCATCGGGAATGGATACGAGACCAAATGTCATGTCTGCAAAAGATGGCTGGCCGGGTGGTGAAGGGAGGCTGAGATTCGCATCTTCAACTCGGAGCAGTTCACCGTCCCACTGCCCTCGAATCGCCGGTAAGTATCCACGTAATCGAATCAATTCATCCGATTCTAAGGATAGCGTCTCACCTGCCCAATCAGAAACATGAATATGGCCGCTTTCGACTGAGGGGAAGCCCATGGTGTCGCAGCCATCACAGCCGACGACGGTGAGTGGAACCCTGTTTACCGAGTCGATTTTGATTCTAGATGGGAGGCGGCCAGACAAATCATCGCCATCCAATACGGATACGCCGGATCCTGTGGTCACAATCAATCGTTCAGATACAAGGCCAATCGCTGCACCATTGGGATTGGCGGCCAATGGCAAACTGATGTTAATCGCATTGAATTGAGAACCATCCCAAGCCCAAAGGCCTTCATTTTCAATCCAGATAACATCTGATGAATAGGCGGCGAGTGTGCCGTTTGGAAGGCCATAGTTCCAAGCACCAGTTGTATTTCCGTCATTCAAGTGGAAGAGGGATTGGCCTTCGACAACCCATGTTGAATCTCCATGCTCAAACAAGTCTCGGCGCTCGGTGGAATCTTGGGTACAATTCAATGCAGTACCCTCATTTCCAGAACAGGTCTGACTGCCTAGAATGCCTCCGATTCTGACGATGATTTCATCCGAATCCACTGCGAGATCAACCCCTAGAGCCGAGCCGTCATCCACCAAGTTCGTACCAATCCATGACTCACCCCCATCCACAGAGGTGTGCAGCCAAACATTGCCATCACTCTCTTCCAAAGCAAGAATTGTGCAATTCTCCAAACAAAATGATGCGAGGGCGTCGATTGAGTGAGATTCTAAGTAATCAGAATCGGGTGCCCCCTCGGCTAAATCGATGTGCCGGACGCCATCTGCATGCGCGATATATGCCGATTGATTTCCTGTTAGAAGGATGTCGCGAATGGATTCGTCATCGGCATCCTCGGGTGTCCAAATCCACCACTGCCCGTCCGCTTCTTGAAGGGATAAACCAGAGGCTGTTGCATACCAATCCCAGCCTTCTGTTTGCTCAATTGATGAGATCGAGGACGATGCTAGACCTGATACATTGTACCATTGTTGAGCAATGTTGTAAAGTGGCACCTGTAACAATTCAACCGAATTGAGAGTAAAGTCAGATTCATTGACTAATGTCGTCAGATTGTGAACTTCATTTTCCCGCAGTTGGCCGATTCCAGTGGTTCTTGCTACGGCGATCAATCCAGATTCTGCATCGGTTTCAATGGTGAAACCCGCATCTTCTGCAATCAAATGTTCATTCACTGTTACCTTGATTTCTTCACGCAGTGCATCGTTTCCGTTCCCTTTTACAGCAATGCCAATGTGGGAAACAATCTCTTGTTTTTCCGTGATTTCTTGAGCTTGAGACAATGATGTAAACAACAACGGTTGGCGGCTATTTCGGTGGCCAGTATTGATGTCTAACACGATTTGTTGAACTGTTAAATTCGTCGTACTGCGGACAAGTCCTTCGTCCAAATCCACATCGACCCAATGGATTTCGATCAAATCGCCAATCGAAGCTGAAATACTGTCTGCTAATTCTTCATTGATGACGACGTTACCCTCTGTAATATCCATGTAACGAATGCCTCCATCACCGCCGATTGGCCCGAATCCACCCGCGTTGGAGTAATTGGCATCAAACGCGTACCATGTCGCCCTCGGTTCTCCTAATCCCTCGAATTGAACCGATGCACTCATCTGCATTCCAGGACGTACACCTTCAACCTCGGGCCAACTGAGAAGTTCATCGGAAATATCGCTCGCACGTGATTGATTCCATTCGGTCCACAGTCCAGTGGTTCTGTCATTTCCTTCGATGTAGTAATCCGTATCACCGAGAGGTGCAATAAATTGCTCCTCCATGGTCGCATCCAAACTATCACCAATGACGAGTGATGAGGTGACGATCGCCGAACCGACGAGCAATCCGATGACGACGAGTGCGGTATTCCGCTTGCGTCGGACCAAATTGTTCCGAGCCATGACCGACAAAATGCGATGTCGGCTGGAAAGCAGCCACTGTAGCGAGGACCACACGACGAGTCCAGCAATGAGTGAAAGACCTAAAAGCGTGAAACTGCGACCTAGGCTCCAATCGAAATCAGACCATTGAACAGCCGCAGTTAGAGAAGCGGCGAGAATGCTGGCAACAGCCGTAATCACTCGTTTTTCGAGTGTCCACGGACCGGCCAGCGACATGGAAAAGCCCCCTATTCCTCTTCACCTGAACGTCGATCTTCGATGATTCGTCCATCCTGCATCACCAGGACCCGGGAGCAGCGTTCAGCAATCTCGGGGTCGTGGGTCACGAGGAGGAGTGTGACGCCGCGATCTGCATTCAATTTTAGCAGTAAATCGATGATCTCGTCGCTTGTTTTTGAGTCGAGGTTGCCCGTAGCCTCATCTGCGAAGATGACCGCTGGGTCGTGAACGAAAGAACGGGCGATTGTAACGCGTTGCTGCTGTCCACCGGACAACTCTGACGGTAAATGGCCATCTCTTTCTCCCAAACCTACCGCATCTAAGGCTTCTAGTGCCCTTTCTCGGGCTTCGCGCGGCGAACAACCTGCCATCAGTAAAGGCAATTCGACGTTTTCAACGGCCGTCAATACGGGCAAGAGGTTGAATGACTGGAAGATGAATCCCAATTGTGAGCCGCGTAGTGCTGTGAGATCATAATCGGACATCTGCGACAATGCTTGGCCATGAATCAAGACATCTCCGGCAGAAATTTCGTCCAACCCTGATAGACAATTCAACAAAGTGGTCTTCCCACAGCCACTTGGTCCCATCACTGCAACCATTTCACCGGGTTCCAGTGTCACACTAACCTTGCGCAATGCTTCCACTCGATTTGTACCCGTTTCGTATACCTTCCACAATTCACGCGCTTCTAGTACAGTCGTCATGACTCACTGTGGGTGGAGCAGGGATATAACACTCCGTCTGTAGCGAGCCCCATATGAATTCGCATACAGTCCTGCTCTTCGGCCCACTGCGCGACAAATTTGACTCGGCATCAATCTCGATTGAAATGCCTGTCAATTGCTCATTGGAAGATGTCCTAAACCACATCGGAATTGACGGGGATCTAGTGAAAACTGCGGTTGATGGGGAAATTGTTCCGATTTCGACTAAATTACCTGACCCTTGTGAAATTGCCCTACTTCCACCCGTTTCAGGCGGTTGAACAGGCGGAATCTTGAATGGGGGCATTCAATCAGCAGGGTTCGGTAAGCACATGGCATTCGGCACTCAGGAACTCGTAATCGTACTCATCGCCTTCTTTGTTCTCTTCGGCGCAGAGCGACTCCCAAAACTCGCTAGAGCGATGGGGCAAGCCAAAGGGGAATTCCACGAAGGTTTGGCAGATGTCAAGAAAGCTGGCGATACAACCGAAGATGATCTGGATCGGGGCGGGCGCACAGAAGCCGCTGAACTCGCTGAGCAGGCGGAAGATTCCGGCGTGGATGTTGAAGGAAAAACACCCGAAGAAGTCGAAGATGAGTTGACTGATTAATCAATTGGAAAATTAAATTTCCAATTGGAAACTAAACCCTCTTTAGATTCAATGGTGAACCGCAATCTGGACAATTTTCGCCTTCTGTTTGCGTAGCACCACAACCAACACAAACCAATGCGTGTTTTCGGACTTCACGAACCCCTTCTTGGACAACCCCTCTCCAAGGGTGGCCACGATGTTGACAGACATTTTGCATTCGATAATCGTCCGTAACCAATGTGCAACCGGTTGAAAGGGCGAGGGCGAGGACGTCCAAGTCTACACTGGAAAGGCCGCTGAAGTCACCTGTTTCTTTGCTGGCTTCGATCGCGGTTTGAATCGCAGCTGGATTTGGTGTCTCAAAGCGTGGACCCTGTGATTCAAGCATCATATGCCGGGAGGGAGATAGACGCTGAAGTTCGTCGAGTTGGCTTTCTGCACAGATTCCACCCATCAGCATCTCGAGCGGCCATGCCAACAAAGCGGCCGTATCGAGAACCTCCATGTCGGCAAGGCACCATTGACGTAACATCAGCCTTCCGCACCTGTCGATGATGGGAAAGGGTCATGCCTTCTACCATCCGCCTTACCGACATGGGCCTACTTCCATCCGGGTTCTGGTCGACGGTGGATTCCTTCGTAGAATGGGCTGCAGACCTCGGTTTGCCTGGACTTGCCATACTCTCATTCACGGAGGCATTTTTCCAACCCGTCCCGCCCGAAGCCCTGACATTGCCCATGTTTATTGCCGAACAAGGTAATCCGGTGATGATCTTCCTCATTTGGGCTGTTGTGACATTTACCAGCGTTGCGGGTGCAATGGTCGGTTGGTGGCTGGGCAAATCACTTGGACGGCCCGTAGCGGATCGGTTGATCAATCCGAAGCACATCACCCGACTCGACACCCTAATCACTCGATATGGGGATGCTGGTATTTTTATCGCGGCAATTTCGCCGATTCCATACAAAGTGCTCGCCTGGATTGCAGGCATGGGCGAGATGGATTATCGGAAATTCATCGTCGCGGGGTTGTGGGGCCGTGGTCTTCGATTTGGGATCCAAGCAATCGCCATTGGTGTTTGGGGCAATGAACTGTATGACGCACTAACCAATCCGATTGTATGGGTTGTCCTGAGTGTGGTTCTAATCGCTGTTTCCATCCCTGCAAAAAAGTGGTGGGATGACCTACTTGATGAGGAAGAATGACCGAACCCCTCATCAACCCGATTGACCGCGGGATGTTTGTCGCTCGTGTGGTGTAGCTAGGCCCATCATGGTGGGTTTTCATCCCGCTGACTCGGGTTCGAATCCCGACACGAGCACTTTTCTACCGCCTCGGTAAGGCAGAATCATGGTCGACTACTGTGAGGCGATTGTTTGCCATTGTGGATTCAGAGGGATGGCCGTTCCTCGTCGTCAACACATGGAATGTCCCCAGTGTGGCCACGTTGTCGAAGCGTGTTGCGAGGGAGCGCCACTTTGGGAATGATTACTGGCGCTCTCTGTAGGAAGCAAGTAAACCACTCAGAAGTATGCCAAGCGCGATTCCAACCCTTACTCCTTGTGCATGTGCGCCCTCTCCAGCCAGATCACGGAAAGCGAACGCGAAAGCAATCGTTATCGGACCCCCCAAGAAAATGAAACGAAGAAACCATTTCGTTACAGTGGGGGCACTTCCAATGGGCCGCAATGTCACAGAACCCTTCTTCAAAAGCAATTCCCAATTCAATTCACTGGTGACTTGGCGAAGTCTCTCGATGACCATTGGACGGATTTTTGGTACCGTTTTTGAATGCAGTCCGCGACCGGTGATGATGCGAATCCTACCCAACCAATCACGTGAACTGATGATGCTCTCAATGATGATTCTTGATTGCTTCAAATCCAAGTCATGCAAATCGACACTCAACACACCACGATCTCGGCGCACGTGGGTCGCAATCGTCCAAGGTCGTTCCTCGGCCCAAGGAAGCGAGGATGCGGATTCCTCAACGGGGTGCAATAGCATCTGCAAGCGGTCAAGGGGGTCGATGTCGACTGTGGCATCAGACAAGCGCCGATTGCGCTCAACGTAACGGACCGATGTGTAACTGAGGATGACAACTGTGGTCGATGCACCGATCATCACACCTATTCGAAGAGAACCCTCAAGGTTGGAGACGTCCATCCCATTGGCAAAGACGTGCATGAAGAATGACATGGTGCCAATCATTAGACCAAGGACTGTGGAAAGGGTGAACAAATCCCTTACCCTTAGTTCGGTCATGAACTCGCCATGATGTTACCTGCTATGAAAGGGGCGGCAGAGAATGCGATAGAAAGCACATTAGAAGCAATCTGATGTCGGGCCGGTATGGAACCGCCCTTCCGAAATGGAATCGATGACCGCGGCAGAGAAATTAAGGTCAGTCGTTGGGTTTTGGGCATTGCTGGATTCTACTGTATCTCGATGTTTTTGGTCCCATACATGATGCCGACAGATACTGTGCCTGAACTATCGGGAAGGGCGAACATGTTCGATTATTCGTCCGAGGATTCATGGGGCAACCACGACCATTCCGAAGAGGGTGAAATGGGGCACAACCAAAGTGCACACGGAGGTACCTTCGCTTGGTCGGAATTGAATCCATACTATGCCTTCGTCTACGCCTTTGGAGATTTGAACTGTCACCAAAAACACGAGCGGTCGTGGACCATTAACGGCAACCAAATGCCTGTTTGCGCTCGTGATGTGGGCATCTTTTTCGGGCTTGCCCTAGGTGGCTGGTGGTTCTCTAGAAAAGGACTGAATCGATGGACAATACGCGATTCGTTCCTCACGCTCCTTCCGGATTCGATGATTGCCCCACTCTACATCAAAGATCGACGATTGTCCGCAATGTTTGGAATGGGAATCCTGTTCTGCTTACCGGTGATTCTCGATGGTGGGATCCAAGCCATTACCGCATACGAGTCGACGAATCCTCTCCGAGTTCTCACCGGCCTGCCTTTTGGATTCATCATCGGATGGTATCTCTGTGCTAGTTTGTCGTCGAGACCTGAAAAATTCGGATTTGATGCTAGCAAGGTCCAACTCCCTGCTGGCGCTCGCTTGTCGACCGCTGTGAACAGTACGGAAGAAAGTGAATAATCAAACGGCACCATTCTGCCACCAAGACAGAAGTTCTTCACGGGTACTGGGTGGAGCAATTTCGGACTTCCCTGAACCAAGTAGTGAAAGACGATTGATACAGGATGTGGCAGCAGCTGGATTTGATGATAATGCTGCACTAAGACCATGTTTCCAGGATGAATTAGGGTGAGTTCTCCGCCATTCTGAAAGTGCTTCTTTGAGCGGCCATAGGGCGATTCCAATTCGGCCAAATGCTTGCCAATCAGAGCGCAATTCCGAACGCGATGCATCACTGCCAACGAGTGAACGATACACCCGGACCCATCCGGATTGCTCATGGAATATTTTCACCATCCTTCGCGTGTGGCGCTCCGTTACCATACGGACCGGACCAAGCCATGTTCGTAGCTCTGGAATTTCAACACTCGGAAGTAAAGAGAGTGTTCCGACAATTGCCAGTACTGGATGACTGAGAGGATCAGCCGGAGCATCGAGTCTAGACGGGGTGTCGGAAGCTTGGATCGCGTCGGTGTAAATCTTTGTAGAATCTCGCACAATTTCCCAAGGTTTGCGTGAATCCAGCCAATCCAAATTGCTGCGCGCAGGTCGTGTTTCTACAACGTCGAGTGTGGTTTGACCTCGTTGGGAAACCAAAGCGCGCCCCAGCATGTGGAGGTCGACTTCTTCGGTTGAAACGTTGAGAGGGGTTGGGCGCTCATGGAGAAATCGTCTGATTTCGAATTGCAATTTCTTGCGCAAGTCGTCCTTTGACCCGTCATTGACAATCGGCCCAACGACACGACCCAAATCGAATGGTTTTGGCATCGGTACGAGGCCACCCAACAAATCGAAATACCCGTTGCGAATCTGTTTCTGATATTCATCGGTTTCAAAATATTCTGATTTATCCAAGGTC
>CALCEF010000225.1 GCA_937901365.1 uncultured euryarchaeote
AGAATGAACCATTGGCACGTAGAATCCCCCTTCACCAAGTGTATCGGTAAGTAACAATCGATTTCCATCCCAATCAGCCCAAGAGACAGAAGTAGTGCCCAAATCCACCATCATTTGACCAAGGTGAATATCGCCTGCCCCCGTCCATTGTAAAAACAGAGATGTATTCCATGCGGTGAACCATACAACACCAGCATTTAGCATGGGTATGTGTTGTATAGCAAGGTATGGCATTGCTGACCAAAAGACCGCACCTCTCAACCACTCAACAGATTCAACGGTCCGATTCTCACGAAGTAAAACAGCTTCCCAACCACCATAAGCAATACACACAGGCAGTGCGGCTACTGACATGAAAATGAGTACAGGATCCGAAATTTCGACATAATGCTCTGCACCGAGATAGAAGTAGACTCCAATGCAAACCCACCCCAAAGGTGAGAACAAACGGGCGTTGTGATGTTTAGAGTGGAAGGCGAATCCAAGGCAAGCCAAGCCAATGGATACGATCAGCAAATTTGTTTGACCTAAATCCAGACCAAGTATATCGCCCAAAGAAGCGACACCTGATTCGACGATGTCCTCCATGCTGCTCCACAGGTCGGCAAGTCACATATAGGCTCGCTACGACGCCGTGTTGAGTCGCATGTCCGATGACACCTTTGATTTCGACGAATTCATGGACGGATATATCGCTGACTTATCGCGTGCACTTCACTCACTGTCTCGAGAATCAGTGGGCCTTCTATACAAAGAAATGTTACAAGTCATGGACAACGGTGGCAAGGTACACTTCATCGGCAATGGTGGTTCGGCCGCAACGCCGAGCCATAGTGCGGGCGATTGGAGTAAGGAGTTGGGATTGCCAACACTCGCCCACACCGATAATATCGCTGCATTGACCGCATGGGCAAACGACACCTCATATGCAAACATCTTCGTTGGACAACTGCAAACTTGGTTGGAACCCGGTGATTTGGTTGTGGGCTATTCTGGGAGCGGAAATTCCTCGAACGTGCTGAACGGAATCGCGTATGCAACTGAGAATGGGGCGCGAACAGTCGGAATTACTGGTAATTACAAGTCGGGCAAAGGTGGCGCACTGGCAGAAATGGCAGATGTGGCAATTGTTTGTGATACAACATCGATGGAGAGGATTGAGGATTTACAATTGATTATCAATCACATCGTTAAAGAGGCTGTAAAAGCTAGCAGAGGCTTACCAAGTCATTCATGAGGTGTACAAATGGACCTCCCCAGTAGGCACCTTGCCGACATTCAAGCACCCGTTGACCCGCAAGATGGTTGGGATGGTTCAATCGCATACTTGGATCGAGATGGAGTATTGAATGTTGGACGCGAGGATTATGTCAAGAATGTGTCCGAAGTGGTAATGCTTGAAGGGGCTGGTAATGCAGTTGCAGCATTGCGAAATGTCGGGTATCGAATCGTCATCGTCACCAATCAATCACCCGTCAACCGTGGTATGTTCTCACATGAAGAATTGGCAGAAATCAATGCCGCCGTCCTCGCTGGTTTACTCGAAGAAAACAGCGCTGCACACGTAGATTTACTGCTATATTCACCCTATGCACCATGGGACAATAGCCCCGTCCGCAAACCAGGACCTGGCATGCTTCAAGTCGGTCGACAGTTACTCAGTAACCTTCCCCTCGAGGTAGCGAGAAATTCCAATATGTTGGCGCACCAATTCGACGAGGGTCGGTCGTTTATGGCAGGAGATCGCGATGCAGATATGGGTGCAGCAATCCAGCATGGAGTACGAGGTTTCAGAGTCGATGCAAGTGTAGGTATCGCCGGCATTATCGACAGGCTATTGGATGATTCTGACGCAGGTGATGCGCTGGAAATATGACCGTCGGGGACACCCCGACATACTGGATTGGACTAGATGACACCGATGAGCGCGAGTATGGGTGTACAACCCATGATTTCAACGATTTATTGAATCAACTTTCTGCATCTGGTTTTTCCATTCACGACCCTCGATTGGTTCGTTTGTGGCCATTTGCACCACGCAGGACGAGAGGTAATGCTGCTCTTGCAGCAGCGGTCAAAACACATGACCAAACTCGGCTGGAGTCGTGTTTAGATTCATGGTTTTCTCAACGATTCAGTGATATCAAAGAGTGCGATGAATTTCATTCAGCCCAACCAGTATTGGTCATGACAAATTCACAGCCTCCGGAATCGATGTATTGGGAAACTGTTCGCGAACACGTGGATTTGTGTGATCGATTGGAGCAATTGAAATCAATTCCACACAAAGCATGGTCTACCTCTGCAGGAATGGGTGGAATCATTGGTGCCAGTGCAGCCATTTCGTGGCAAGGTCGGTGTGATTTCACTTGGGAGTGTACGGCATGGCGACAGACTCTGGGTGAAAGGAATGTCCCTCTTCATCTTGTCCACATGATCTCAGAAATTTTTCCAACCACGTTCATGAATCGTGATCCGAATGCTAAGCGCAGTCTCATTGCCCCAAGGACTCCTTGCCCAGTTCTGTATGGGATTCGCGGTGAAACCAAGCAAGGAGTAATCGATGCCCACACATATCTTCAGAATAATGGGGCTGAGATTTGCAGTGATTATCGAGTATATCGTAGTAATCAAGCCACAGACGATCACTTGGCTGGACCAACTATCGGAGTCGTCAACCGTGTAAGAATTATGCAGGGTGGTCACGTAGAAAT
>CALCEF010000226.1 GCA_937901365.1 uncultured euryarchaeote
AACAAATCAGCGCCTAGTGCAACGCAAATAGGGAACAGGTGTGGATGCCCACAACCAAACATATGGATGGGGCGATTCCATGGAATGTGCTCTCGGCAAGCGAGGATGATTTCCACCAATTCCCTGTAGCGTTGACGTTCCATCAGTGGGACGATGCCGCCAATGGGGTGAATGGCGAACCCATGTGCACCCATGCCCTCAGCACTTTGTTTTCGTAATTCAGGAAAGACTCCACCTTGAATCGGACCGTTGAGCATGGTCTCGCCAGCAGCATCTAGGGATATAGCTGAACGTGAAATTGTCTCACTAACAGCCTGCTGTACCTCTTCTTCTGTCATGTCAGGTGTACCGAATACATCGAGCATGGTGGCTATATCAACACCAATCTCCCTCTGGAAGTTGACAATTTCTTCGACACCGACCTCCACATCTCCATAGACATAGTTCTGGAATGTGCCCGAATCGGTCATGATGACTCCAGGGTAATCCAGAAGCGCGTGAACCCCATCAGCCAGAGCCTGCTCCTTCAATTGCTCATGCTTCCAAATCACATAGGAATTGGTAATCAAGGCCTCAAACCCATATTTTTCCCACATTTCACGGGGTTCAACTGTTCGGATATTCGGATTGATGACCGGCAAAAGGCACGGCGTGTTGAGAACATGGGTGGAACTGTGCAACTTGCCGAGGCGAGCCCAACCATCACGTTCGGTGATCTCGAACTTACCGTGGTCGCCCTCGCGGCACGGTGTCGGCTCGCGTGTCATCGAGTCAAGGCGACCCGCACATGGCTTTCAGCCATTCGGCTGATTATGAGGCGCCTTCAAAGGCCTCTTTGTCGTACACACCGTTGGGTCTGCAACCAGGATCATTCTGGTCGATCAGGGTGTCATTGTCGTTGTCCATGCCGTCTGCACAATTGCCGATGACCTCATCGTCACCAGCGAGGAGACCATCTGAATTATCCGCGATATAGAAGAGACCAATCCCCAAAATGAGGACAACTCCAATCGCGATGGCCCAAGTGGTTGCGGAA
>CALCEF010000227.1 GCA_937901365.1 uncultured euryarchaeote
CCTGCGATTCGATTCCTGATTTATTGTGAAACCGGCATCTACTTTTTGCTCGCATTTGTCTTCCTAATCTGGCAACCAGAATTCCTCTGAATGACCTGTCCGTTTGAGACAACAACAGAATCAACGATTTGCAGAATAGTATGACTGGAACACCTTGGTGACTTGCTCGATACTGCGAACACCTTGCGCCTGCAAATCAAGGAGGATTTGTTCACGCATCTGGATTGCAGCCTCGAAGTCAGAGGCACGAATTCCAGCAGAGGCGCATAGGGTCTCTCTGAATTTACTGGGAACTCCGGTTTCTACAATTGCGTCGCTGGCAGGGTCATATTTCCAAATTGGATTCAGGCGAGGCTTGTTGCCTTCCATACCCGAGATTTCGGCCACTTCAGTGATTCTTCGAAGTGTCTTTCCACCCTTGTGAACACGGCTTTGCATGATGATGAGATCCAAACCAGTGAGCATGATTGGGGGGACATTCATCGGAGCACTGGTGAGGCGGGTGACGGTTTCTGAAGCGGTGTTTGAGTGAAGGCTACCACAAGAACCGTCATGTCCAGTATTCATTGCGGTTAGAAGCGTTGCAGCCTCAGGACCACGAACTTCACCGACAATGATTCTGTCGGGGCGCATGCGCAAACTCGACTTCAAACAATCATCCATTGATACAGAAGATGTGCCATCTGGTCGCTCTTGACGTGTTTCCATGCGCAGCCAGTGGTCGTGGTAAACCTGCAACTCGGCCGTATCCTCGACCGTGAGCAAACGCTTGTCCCATGGGATATACATCCCTAGACAATTGAGTGTAGTTGTCTTACCAGAACCCGTTCCACCGGCGATGACAAAGTTGGCTGGACGAGCGTTGAGGCCTTCGACCCAAACCCACATCATCGCCGCCAATCGACTGTTGATTGTACCCCAATTCATCAGGTCGATGATGGTGATTGGATCTTCACGGAACTTTCGAATGGTGAGGGTCGGACCATCTGGTGAAATCGGTGGCAGTGTCCCATTGACACGTGAACCATCAGGCAATCGACCATCAAAGATTGGAACGAGACCTGGGCCATTTCCTAGGGGAACATTGGTGAAGGCAGCGATGTTCTTTGCGACTTGAACTCCTTCATCATCATTCATCCAAACATTTGTTCGACAAATACCGAAATCACGGTGAGCAACTTTGACACATTGAGCCCCACCATTGTACATTACTTCCTCAAGCTGATCATCTTCAAGCAAAATCGCTAATTCCCCGTAGGGGTTGTCGGTAGCCTGTCCATCGTAATGATACATTGGACTAGGGTGTCCAGGTTCCATGTAAACCGTCACAGGCCCATATCTTGCTAGTACTGATTCTGACATTTTTTCACCTCACGCCATTCCACTCTGGATTGCTTCAAACAGACCAATGTATAGCAGGGCAGAGAGTGTGGACCAAAATGGAATCCACCAAAGTGCCTGCTTGGTCCGTCCGAGCATCCGACCTGAAATGACGACACTGAGAGCGGCCGAAGCCATGAGATAGGGCATCATCACACTGTGTATGTGGCCCCAGTAGGCCCCTGCAGCAGCGAGGCCGAAAACTGCGAACATGAATCCCATGACGCCTGGAAGTAGTAAACACATCAGCATCAGAAGCAAGAATGATTGTCCCGACATTTCCTGTTCTCTAACATTGATGAGTTTGTTCAGGCGATCATATTCGATGGACATAGAATTGGTGACCTCGCCGAGTGGAGCATCCTGTTCAATCGCGGTTGAGAGCAAATTTACGACTCGTTGAATGAGAATACTCCTACTGTTAATCGCATATTCTGCAAGAGCCGCATCAAAGGATGTTGAGCGGGATCGATCGATTGCCTGAGTGAGCAATTTTCCTGTTTCATCCTGACGATTTCGTGAAATCTCGGTCAAGGCTTGCTGCAAACCTAGGCCTGCTCCAATGCTGGATGATATCGACTCAAGGACTTCGGGCAGGGCTTCTTCCAATTGTCGACGGCGACGGCGTTCTAGGAAACCTGGTATTGCACCAGCCAAGCATGGAAGCATGATTGGAACGATGAGAACAAGGAAGATACTTTCACTCAATAAATCGTAGACATTCCAAAGTATCTGCATCAAATCACCCCCGGGTCACTTGAATGTGCTTTGTATCCAAAGAGCATCATCAAAATCAATGTCATGAACAACGCAGGACCAAAGCAGGATGCTGCTGCTGCTAGAGAGGACATGCCCGGAATTCCACTAGTCATCAATCCAGGGGCGATTACAGGAATCATTGCAGCGATTCCGAAGATGATTGGAGAGAGAATACCAAAGGTCAGCAATATTGTCGGCATACCGGATAACTTTTCGATGTATGCTGCCAACTTGTCGTTTCGTTCTTCTTCTTCACGATCAGATTGCTGAGATAGAGCTCGAACCAAATCGGTATCACTGGTTACATTGGTCCTCAAGGTGTTTAGAAAACGAGAATAGGCTTTGCTACTGGCTTTGGAACTTAATCGTGAAAATTCTTTTTCCAACTGTGACCCGCGTTGCAAATTGGCAATGGCTTCCTTGAAATCTTTTGAAATGACACCATAGCCACCTCTACCAATCATCTGCATGGCCGCCTCAAGACCAATTCCTGAACCAAGTAAGACCATGACTGCGCGCATGGCGTAGAGAAGATCTGCGGACTCTTCTGCATCGGTGGCCATGCCTAAATCACATCCTCAATCAGTTCAAAGGAATACGAACCATCATCACCATCGTATTCCAGCCTGTGGAAAGCCACTTTGATTTCATTCTCAGTAAAAGGATCTAGTAGCCAAACTTCAGCGCTTCGGAATATGTTGAGGACCTCTCTATAACCAGCAATTCCGAGGTGGCCTTTCATGGTGTAAACGGCTGACTCAGCACCTTCATCAACAAGGTCATCACCTTCGCCACCGCGCTTGACTTCTCGAGTAATTCGGCGCCGAATATTTACTGTGATGTGGCAATTGTCAAACTGAAGCCAGTCCCCATCGAATCCCCGAAGAAACACTGTACCCGCTTGTGCCATGGTCACGCCTCAAGGGGGTACCACCACAGAACTGCCTTCAAAGTAGCGGGGGAGAACCGTCCCTATGGGACGGCTCTCACAATGTTTTGAACCAACCAAAGCGAGGTTCCATAATTTCGCACTTGTCATCGCGAAGGCCGTAGATTGTGTCTTCAATTGCATCTTCGTCTGTGAATCCACGTTGCGCACAGTGTTTCATGATCGAATCGTAATCAATTCCCTCATCGCCTGCATGCTCTGCAATGATTTCTAGAACGACTGATTCAATTTCTAAGCCGCCTTCGGGTGGTGCTGGTGATTCAGCGGGTGTATCGCTAGAATCTGCATCTGACTCGGGTTCTTTTTCATCATCAGGTTCTGATGTCGATTGAGCCTCATGTTCCTCAAAGGAAACAACGCGACCTTCGGCTGCACTAAGTGCTTGAAGAACGCCAACTTTGTATCCCTCTGCATCCCATTCACCGTAGTGGTTCATGGCCAACCCAAGACCATCGATAAGATCCGTTGGTACTCCGGCATCTCGCAAGGAGTTTGAATCCGTATTTTCAGCGGATTGAGCCTTACCTAGAGCGTCTATTCGACGCATGGTTTGATTAGCGGTTTCGATAAGCCAAGATGCGTAAACATCTCGATTGATAATGGCATAATCCTCCATTTGCATTCGACACCGGAACCCACCGTCCTCAGTTGTATAATGATTGGATTTACCAATGCATGCCATCAGGAATCGGTCGCCGCCCTCAAAACGTGCAACCAGTTCTTCCATCTCAATGTGCAATTCTGGCCGGAACGAACCGACACTCCACAAGTGTAACCCAGTTGGATCACGCACAGCACCACTGAACATGGGGCCGCGCTCAGTATCTCTGCGTTCTAGACGCTCGACAACACCACAAACAAACATTCGATTTACACGGGCGCCCAACTTTGTTACGACGAAGCGTGGTTCATATTCCCCTTGCCCACCATCTGGAAGGCTCGATTCATAGAATTCGCGCGCGAATAGGCGGATTGCCGTTTGACGGCGGCTGCGTTGTTGCCCAGCAATCATGCGAACACCCCCCAGCGCTCTCGAACTTCATTGGCAGATTCTGTCAAATCAACCTCGGCCAATACAAAATGATCCGCCATCAATAATGCACCCTGGGCATCAATCATCGCCCGTCCAGTAAACGTGTGTTTTTGTCCGAGCATTCGACCTCGCAATTCGGCTAGGAATGCATCACCACCATCGATTTGACTGGCTTCGCGAACTTCGGCCATTGTTTGGCCGAGGAATGATTCAGCACTATCGCGACCCAAAATTAGGGCACCATTGGATACACCATCATCAAGGATGAATCTCAGTCGTAAATCTTCGACCCCTTCCTGTGGCCCATGTTCTCTGCAAGCTCCATCACGCATGGCTTTCTTGCACTCGGGGCACCTGTGGATAATGCCTGAACCCGATGCGACTGAGATGACTGTTGCAGTACTGGTGACTCCACTGCGTGAACCACCGGATAGAAGCTCCGAGAAATCAACCTCGACTGAATGCTTGCTCGCATCAATCGCTTCCCAAGGTATCGCGTCTAGGACTTCTGCCTGTTCACTGCGATCAACGGTCAAATCCGGCGTTCCCTGCCATGACCGAACACGGACGTTGCTTAGTTTCAATGCGAGAGGGAGGGAGCCTTCATCGATTGGTAATTCAGACCATGCAGTCAATCTACAAGTTCCCGTTGGGTCGACTGC
>CALCEF010000228.1 GCA_937901365.1 uncultured euryarchaeote
CTGAAACGACGTTGGCGAGTTCGCCCGGCATCGTGTCTTCGGTGACCTTGGGGAGGTTGTTGAGAAGCGCTTCCTTGAAGGCGTCCTTTCCTTCCTTGGGCATCCCACCTGCTTCAACCGCATGGCGGGCAAATTGATCCGCCCAAATTCGATGATTGGACAGGTTTCGATTCTCTCCTCCAAGAGCATTGGCGAAAATTACACCTGTGCGGGCTTTAGGCAATTCTTGGGCACCCTCGCCCATGTATCCCGCATCTTCCAATGCGGCTGCACTAACGGTCACAGCCCACTGCTGTGTGAGGTCGATCTGTGGAAGAGACCCAGGAGGAATTTTCCATCTGCGCCAATCAAATTCGTAATCCTCAACCCAACCCCCGATTTTGGAATATGTTTTATTTTCATCAACATTTTTTGGACCACCTTCAACCCAAAAATCAGATGATACCCAGCGCTCTTCTGGAACCTCTTTGAGTGAAACCTTCGCTGCCAAAATGTTCTCCCAGAATATATCCACATTCGGTGCATCGGGCAACAGAGTTGCAACACCGATGACCGCAATCGGTTCGAACGGGTCCTGTGGATTTTCATCAAGAGTTGTCAATTTCTCGCCTCAGTCACTGATGCTATCGGGTACCATCGTGCTGGAATAACCAGCATCGACATGGATGATTTGTCCTGTAACGCCGGAACCGAGCGGGCTGGACAGCCAAACCGCACAACCAGCAACGTCGTCTTGATTGACGTTGCGACGTAGGGGTGAATTGCGTTCAACATGATTCAATATGTCATCGAATCCTGGAATTCCACTCGCCGCTAAAGTACGAATTGGGCCAGAAGATATCGCATTGACACGATGCCCCTCTTCACCGACTCGCATGGCCAATTCACGGACCCATGCTTCAAGTGCAGCCTTAGCGATACTCATGACTCCGTAGTTCGGAACATAACGAGTACTAGCGGCATAAGTGAGGGTGATTGTGGAAGAATTGGGGGCGAGGTGGGGCAAGGCATGGCGCATGATTCGTTGCAAGGAATGAGCGGATACTGTCATTGCAGTATTCAGCGGTTCATCCTCGACAAACAACATATGGCGATCAAAGCATTCCCGGGGTGCAAATCCGATAGCATGGATGACGATGTCTGCCTTGGCACCCTGCGATACCTTTTGCCATTCTTGGAAAAATTCAGCAGTGGTCTCCTCGGCACCTACATCGATTGGATAGAACGCTTCAATGGCTTCGAGTTTGTCTTTCAGTTGGA
>CALCEF010000229.1 GCA_937901365.1 uncultured euryarchaeote
CACAAGATGATTCTGCATTGTTACGATCAAAACCGTCACCGTCAGTATCTGACCATTGTGTTGGGTCATTGGGGAATGCCTCGCCCGAGTTGGCGTAACCGTCCCCATCGTTGTCTGCACAACCGTACCAAACGATGTCGTCATAGGTCTCATTCACTTCGTTCCACTGGATTGCTTTCTGGCTTGAGCCAGCTTCGCCGGGACATTCATCGCCCATGTTTCCAGATTTGTTGTCGCCGTATCCGTCACCATCAGAATCGTGCCACTGAGTGGCATCATTGATGAATGCGTCCGCATCACCATCAGGACTTGCCAAACCTTCGCCCGGTCCGGCATTGCCCGGATCTGAATATCCGTCACCATCCGAATCAGGGCAACCGATTCGATCCCAAACGGAGTTGCCCCATACAAGTGGACAACCATCTGAGACTGTCGTAAATGGTTCATCACCGACCCAATCACCGTCGGTGTCATTCCACTGCTCAGGATTGAGTGGGAAAGTATCGACATCGACCAGTTGGAGGGGTGTCATCGCCAACAATTGTCCTGGCCATTCTGCAGGCCGAATCGAAGTCCATGATGCATTAGCGTAATTGTCTCCATAGCCATCACCATCTGAATCATCCCATTGGGTTGGATTTTCGTCAAAGTGATCTATGCTACCATATGGGTTAGGATCTCTCGGGTCATTCACATTCGATGGATAGCCGTCACCATCATTGTCAGCCCACTGGTATGGGTCGTCATCGAAGGCATCGCCATCATCAGAATAGCCATCGCCATCTGCGTCTGGGCAACCGTAGACATCCATGTATGATGTACCAAAAACATCGGGGCATGCATCGGGTTCTGTCGCAGGTGCTGGATTGTCACCGTAATTATCACCGTCTGTGTCATTCCATTGCGTTCCATCTTCAGGGAATGCATCATCTGGGTTCAGATAGCCATCATTGTCCATGTCTGGGTCCACCAACCAGTGGTATACACCCTCATCGTTGCGACCATGTGCTGAGATGATGTAATTGCCATCAGGATGCCAGTCGACTCCGTAGATTGTTCCACAATTGTTGCCGCCTCCACCGCTTGTACAACCCCCTGGACGAGGACCTGAAAGTGTGTCAATTTTGACACCGGTGGCGGAGAAGAAGATCTGGATACTGGCACCATCGGACTGATAGTAAGTGTGGCTGAATGCAACCTGTGATGAATCTGGAGACCATGCCGCATCATTGCAAGATGTTGAGGTGGTGTATGACCATTCTTGGGCACCAGTGATGGCATCGTATACACGGGCACGGGCATTGCTACCACCCCATGCAGAACAGGCTGAAATCATGTTACCATCGGGTGAGTACTGCACCGAATTCAATGAACTGAAGGCGTTAGAGATGGTTCGGTTTGAACCCCATGTGTCTGTATCAATGATGTAAATGGCCTCATATCCGCCCACGACTAGTCGGTTCCCATCTGGGCTCCAATCAACCGAATAGTAGTACACTGTGTTGCCTGGATCGAGTGTTTGGAGAACGTCTCCATAAGTGGATGAACTGGTGTCCGCATCAAAAATTTCGATTTGTCCGTCACCATTGTTTCCATCACGGTATCCGGCCACAGCAATCATTGTCCCATCTGGGCTGTATTCCAATTCACCAGCTGTTTCACCATTGGCTTCCATTGTGTCATACAATGACCCATCGCTGGCATCGTAAACCCGTACGTCATTATCAGTGGTGAGAACTGCGACGTGTTGCCCATCAGGTGACCAATCGACATCTGCTGCTTCATCGCCATGTTGCATGGTTCTGAGATTGGTTCTAGTAGCGGTGTCCCAAATGCGGATGGTTGTACTACCTCCACCCCAACCGCCTGAATTCTCTGCGGTCACATATTGTGTAGCGTCGTCATTGAATCGGACCATGATGTAATCATCGCTGGAGGATTGGTAGGCGTCCTGTTGATAGCCACCAGTGGACATTACCCAAGGGTCATTGAGATCGCTGGTACCATCTCCATCTCGGTCTGGGCATCCAGTTCGATCAAGGGTGCTATTACCTGCGGCTACTGGGCAATCATCAACTGCATCGTCGGTTCCGTCACCATCGGTATCTGCAGCCATTGCAGAAGAAACGAACAGTGTTCCAGTCACCATCAATATTGAGAGAAGGATGGCTCGCGTCGAAGCGAGTTGTGGTCTGCCCCGCCCTGTGACCATATACCCGCCTACATTTCTATGAATAAGGTCTTCCGGTTCTCTTGCATCACGCGCGAGCGCGCGCACGAGAGGCTCTATTGAGGGTGAAGTTCAACATTAGGAAGGCGAAGGGAGGGGTGATGCCGAGCAATGACTTGCGGGTCCACATTGCGGTCGAAGACCGCTTACTGCTCCACTTATTGGAGCAAGATGACCAAGCAGATCACTACATGGTTAGCGTCGCAGTGACTCGTCCAGGAATTGCCGAAGCATGTGCTCTGCACCCTCCCAATGTTAGTCGTTCAATGCGAACAATGCTCAAAAATCAGTGGGTTAGTGAACACACGCGAACAGTTCGTGGGGAAAGTCGGCGACAGAAGACTTGGCAACTCACCGAAATGGGTCGGGCCGAAGCCAAATCACGCAGCAATTCACTCGGAATTACACAGGTATTAATCCGTGACGAGAGTGGTCAACTATTGGAGGTTGCAGCATCTCAAGCGAGTACACGTTTGGCTGCGAATCTAACACTTCTACAAGTGCTAATGCACGCTCAACACGAGGGTGTTCTGACTTTTGGAGACATTCGATTTGGAATGATTCAGAAGCGTGATGAAAGTGGAAAGCCCGCGCCTGGTCGTTTGAAATTGGGTGCTGGTGCGCATGCAACCTATCACACCGAACCCCCAGAAACTCGTGAAGTGCATGGACGAACAACCGAAATGGAGTCCCTAAACGAATGGATTGATTCACAACAATCTTGCATGCTCATCCATGGAATCGCAGGAATTGGGAAATCAACTCTAGCGGCACATTGGATGCGTCAAAGGGCAGAAGTCGATGAGCAACTTTCGATTTGTTGGTATCCTTGCCAACCTTGGGATTCTGCACTTGGTTTGGCAACTTCGCTTTTGCACAGAGTCGGGATTGATGCTGCACATGACCCTGTTCAGTTAATGGAAACGTTACCGCTCACCCCTGGAGCTAAACTCGATATCGATGCCTACCGCAGATTGTTGCTCTCTTACTTGACCGATGCCAGTGTACTGCGTGAGAGGTTCGCTGAGGAGGATGAGCCGGGCGCACCGCCTTACTTCCTTCTTGTACTTGATGACGTTCACCATATCTCTGAAGATGCAGCGGATTTACTCGGCGCGTTACTCCAAGTCGCTGACTCTTCACCGCTCAAATTACTCCTCATCAGTCGAACGACTTTGACATTTTACGATCGACGGGATGTTCACACACGGAATCGTGTCAATGAATTGCCGCTTTCTGGATTGTCTGTTGAAGACCTAGATGCGTGGATTTCTGATCTTGAAAGTGGTGACTTGCCCTCTGCTCCAGAAATTCACGAAGTCACTGGCGGGCATCCACTCGCAATCGAATTGATGGAGATGTATGGAGAGGTTACGCATGGGGATTGGTTGCGATTCCTCGATGAAGAAATTCTTGATGTGCTCCCTGAAGACGAGCGAGAATTGCTCGCCACACTAGCCGTCTCTGAACGCCCTGTTCCATGGGACAAACTCGCTACTGCCTGTGATTACGATGGACATCCCCCGTCCGCTTTGTTGGAACGGGGGCTCTTGCTTGAACTGAATGATGGGATGTGGTTGCATGAAGCTCTTCGTGAGCGGCTACTGCGTGAGGTGGGCGCTCCACAGGATGAACGGAAGAAGAAACTCGATTCTGCACTGGCCGAATAGAATTCAGGATAGTGAGTGAGTACTAAACAGACTCAAGAACCTCGGGCTCTCGGGACCATTCATGACACAAGTTCTGATGAAGACTAGCAAGGGTGACATCACCATTGAACTGTTTACCGATACCATGCCAATAACAGCTGGAAATTTCCTAGATTTGGTTGACAAAGGATACTACAACGGATTACATTTTCACCGAGTGATTGCAGGTTTCATGCTTCAGGGCGGTTGCCCTCACAGTAGAGATCCAAACAGTCCTCGTTGTGGAACAGGTGACCCTGGATACAAAATTGCTGATGAGCATTTGCCAAATGCAAAATTCTCAAACGAACCTGGGACGTTGAGTATGGCCAATGCCGGGCCTAATAGTGGTGGCTCGCAATTCTTCATCAACACCGTACACAACGCATTCCTCGATTGGTGGGACACTCGAACACCTAGTGCACACCCTGTGTTTGGAAGGGTTACAGAAGGAATGGATGTTGTGACTGCGATTGAAAATGCACCCACTGGATTTCAAGATCGGCCTCGTGAACCGATGCAAATCATCTCTGTCGAGCGTTGTTAATCATATTTATTAACAACCGATTGGACGCCATATTATGGCAAAACATCGGGCTGGCGATCGGCGCATCATGAGCATTAGTATCCCTGAGAAACTCGCAGAGAGATTAGATCGGCGGGTGGGCAAGGGCCGAAATGAAGGGCGCAGTGCAACCATAGCGAAGATGATTCAAGAGTCATTGGATCAAAAACAAAGTGACCAAGCCAAATTGCCTGTAGAGCAGAAATTCGCTGTGGCGAAGAGTGGCGAAATGCGTATCGAGGAGGATACCATGGGTTCTCTTGAGGTGCCAGCAGATCGATACTATGGTTGCCAAACAGCGCGTTCACTCATCAACTTCGATATTGGAGATGACCTGATGCCTCGCGGAGTCATCCGTGGTTTTGGTATACTCAAACAGGCTGCTGCAAGGACCAACAAACAGCTTGGAGCGTTGGATGCAGAAATTGCTGATTTGATTATCGCAGCCGCTGAAGAAGTGATTGATGGTTCGTTAGATGGCCACTTCCCTCTACGGATTTGGCAGACTGGTTCTGGAACTCAATCGAACATGAACTCCAATGAGGTGATCGCCAATAGGGCGATTGAAATCGCAGGGGGTGTGCTAGGTTCCAAAGAACCTGTACATCCTAATGATCATGTCAACAAAGCGCAATCATCGAATGATACCTTTCCCACAGCGATGCACATTGCTAGTGCAGAAGCCTTTGTGCATGAATTGAGACCCCAGGTCCAAAATTTGCGGGATGCATTGAATGAGAAAGCGAGAAGTTTTGAAGAGATTGTAAAAATTGGCAGGACGCACCTGATGGATGCTGTGCCGTTAACACTTGGACAGGAATTCAGTGGCTATGTTTCCATGTTGGATGCAGATTTGCGAAGGATTGATTTCGCGCTAGAAGATCTGTATGAATTGGCCTTGGGCGGGACCGCGGTTGGAACCGGTTTGAACACACACCCTGAATTTGCTGATATTGTTGCTGGACATATTG
>CALCEF010000230.1 GCA_937901365.1 uncultured euryarchaeote
TGTAACACCCTCACAATCGAATGGACCCAAATTCAACCACGGTTCGCTTGAGATCATCTCGGTCCAACTGTCATTGATGGTTAGTTTCCAAGTCGTTTCAATCTCTAGGACTGAGTCAGTGGAAATATTCACAAAAGTTTGCAGGAAGAGGGCATCTGATGTCGCGTTTAGAATCTGAACCGTTTCGATTGGTAATACTGAAATTTGACCAGCACGATTGACCATTTCATCGATTAAATCATTGCAATTTTGATCTATACCATCCCAAACTTCTGTTGCATTGGGATGAATGCTTGAATCATTGTCTTGGCAATCTTCGAACCAACGGAAACCATCGCCATCAGAATCTGGATCGGGTATGAGTGGGTTGGTAAATGTGACATTTAGTTCAACGCCGTCGTCAAGGCCATCATCGTCAGTATCGTTGTCAAATGGGTCGGTTAGATGTACATTATACTCATCTAAATCGAGTAAACCATCGATGTCAGAATCGAGGCCGATGTAGTCCTCATCGATCAAATCATCACAATCATTGTCGATTCCATCTAGAATCTCAGGCATTGATGGGTTAATCCAAGGGTCAGATTCATTGCAATCTTGGAACCAATACCAACCATCTTCGTCAGCATCGGCATCAGGGACCAAGGGATTCGTACCATGAATCAAAACTTCATCTCCATCGGTTAGGTTGTCACCATCTGTATCTGGATTGGTCCAATTGGTACCATAAATGTGGTATTCCGGATAATCGGGGATATTGTCATTGTCTGAATCTGTGACGTTGAAACCCTCATCCCAAAGATCATTGCAATTGTCATCAATTCCATTGAGCAATTCAAACATTCCAGGATGAATCTGAGCGTTGCTGTCGTTACAGTCTTGGAACCAATACCAAGAATCTGCATCTGCATCCTGATCAAATACCAATGGATCGCTGCCAAAGAAAAGAACCTCTTGGGCATCCGTTAGACCATCACCATCGGTGTCGTTGGATAGAGGATTTGTTCCATACAAATTGACTTCAAGGCCGTCGAGCAAGGTATCATTGTCACTGTCTGCATCGAGAGGATCAGTATTGGTGACCATGATCTCTGTATAGTCTGTCAAATCATCATCATCGGTATCGATGTCATAGGGATCTGTCCCGTATACATCGGTCTCATTGTCGTTGGTCAATCCATCTCCATCGCTGTCCAATACCGTGGGGACACCATGAATGACGAGTTCCCAATCGTTCCAGGTTCCAGTATCGCCATTTCCATCGTCTTCGACCTTGAGTGTCCAATTTCCTGCCGACTGCTCGTCCCAATTGTGAACTGTAGAAAACATCCAATCGCGATAATTGTTGTTGGAATCACTCTGTTTCTGAGCCAATGTACTCTCAGTACCTGATGGTGAGGTGAGGGTGATAACCAAATCTCCTCTGTAGACGTGATCTATGTCAACATAGACTTCGACGTGTTCGACTTTCAGTCCATCGTTAATGGTCACCGTATCGCTCACGCCTTGTGGGGAATTGTCTGGAATTGCGGTGTTGATTGTGCGAGTATTGCTTGTAATGTTAATCGCTTGATCTACCAGTGTCCAATTCTCTGTGAGGGCCACAGCATGGCCGGCATCAACGGCTCCAAATCCATACTTGTGAGATACATCATGACCAGCTCCATTCACATTCCAAGAATTATCACTCGGGTCGTTTTGTCTAGCGCTGTGTACCAGTATATGTTGCACATCACGCCAAGTCAAATTGGCATTGGCCTCAAGCATCAGGGCGATGACACCACTGGCCAATGGAGTTGCGGATGATGTACCGCCGAAATTATCGGTATAATCGTTGTTTGTGTATCCTGCTGAACCTTCAATATCAGTGGTGGTGATGCCTTCGCCCGATCCATCACTGTGGGCTGCAACCAAGATGTTTGCACCGGGTTCTGCATACCAGGTTTGATCCCCTTGGTGTGTGATGGCGGTCACTGCAATTGTTTGACGAGCATTGGCATATCCGTCCTTATTGGAATCATCATCGTCATCCAACCCATTGCCCGCAGCCCATGTGATGATGTTCCCAAGTCCACCCCGCCCATTGGCAACGTCGTCTTCAAACGCAGCGATTGTCAATGGCCCCGGAGCTTCCAAAGTACTACCATCGTCACTTGGACCCCATGAATTACTGTAAATGTCAATGACTTGGTTTTCGTGACTGAGTGCGTCGGCTTCCATGGAATCTGGTGTATTGCAAGCGATGAGCAACAACCCGGCAAGATTGGCATCTGGTGCCGCACCACTCACCCCCACACCATTGTTTCCTGTCGCAGCTGAAACACCCGCCGCAGCAGTACCATGGGCATTCCAATTGGAAGGTGAAGGGTTGCCGTCATCCCCACAATAATCGTAATCGTTGGTTGAATCATAATTCGTTGACAAATCAGGGTGATCCCAATCCAAACCATCATCGACGATTCCAATGGTCACACCTGTACCTTGGTAGGAAGCCCATGCGCCGGTTAAATTTGCATCTTCTCCTGAAAGACCGCCGCTTGTTTGTCCCGTGTTTTCCAAGTGCCACTGGTCGCCAAATTTCGGATCATTTGGTGTCCAACGCACCTCCTGTTGGCGCTCAACTTCAGGACAAGCGATTTCGATCCGATTGTTCTCTAGCCACAGTTTGATTTCAGAAGGATTGGCTTCAACCAACCATGCATTCGGAAGATGTGGTGCCTCTTTGCCCATTGGATGATGACTGACAACCAACCAACTACCATCATGAGGTGGCCATTCAGCACAGCGGGAAAATGCGTATTGGACCGCTGTTGAATACTCAGAAAGATAATCCGTTTCTTCGTAAACCTCAGTTGCAGAAACGATGGGAGAAAGGCTGGCGAAAATCATCACCATCGCCAGACCCAGCCACTTCATGGCCCGTAGGGCCATGACTTGGTTATTGAAACCATGTTTGTGGCGTTCAATTGGAAAGGAAGTCTTGGACCGCTGCTTCAACTTCGGAATCGGCCATCAATCGGCGCTGACTCTTGGCAACTTCAAACAGATGCGCGACCAATTCATCACTCACCTCATGTCCATGCTGCTCAAGCCACCAAACGATGTTTGAGCGGCCGCTCATGTGGCCGATTCGAATGATTTGTTGTAGACCGTAATCCTGAGCAGGTACGCCGGAATATACGCGATCAGCAAGCCAATGATCTCCTTTCTTCATCGCTTTAATCACAGCGCTGGCGTGAACCCCGGTTCCAGTTTCGAAGGCGTCTTCTCCAAAAACAGGATAATTCCTAGGCAATGCAACTTCAACGTAGTCATGCGCTTTCTGCATGTATTCATTGAGGAGCGTTAAGTCATTTTCAATGACACCCATCAGACTCAGATTGACCAGAGTTTGATCCAACGGAGCATTTCCTGCACGTTCACCAACACCCAGTGCGGTTCCATGAATGACATCTGCACCCGCTTCAGCGGCTGCTAGATTGTTGGCTACACCCAAACCACGATCTTGATGGCCATGCCAATTCACTTCGATGTCACGGCGTTTGACACCCGCATCTGGGATGACCTCCTCTTGGACGAAGGTGAGGAGTTGCTTGACCCCATTTGGAGTAACGTGCCCACAGGTGTCACAAACACAGATTCGGTCTGCACCAAGTTCAATTGCGCGAGTGTAAACTTCCTTGATTTCCTCGGGCTTCGACCGGGTTGTATCTTCAGTGACAAACATAACTGGAATATCATTGTCAACTGCGAACGATACTGCTTTCTCAGCCGTACTGAGGATTCTTTCCATGGTCCAATTTTCTGCGAATTGACGAATGGGGCTGGTTCCAAGGAAAGCACTTGCCTGGATTTGCATCTCATGTTTTGCTTGTAAATCGACGAGAGGTTCGATGTCAGAAACAACCGTTCTGACCGCGCAACCCGGCCTGATGCTGTAGTCATTTTCGACAATATGCGATAACATCGCATCGATGTGATTGACGTGGAATGGACCGGCCCCTGGGAGTCCGAGATCGACTTTTTGGACTCCGAGTCGTTCCATGTAAGACAAGAGCTCGATTTTTTGTTCAATCGTGGGGTTTCGAGCACTTGGGCTTTGCAAACCGTCCCGCAATGTTTCATCATCAAACCAAATATCATGGGGGTGATTTGCGGGGTTTCTGTTGAATTCATAGTCAACAATATTCCAATCATAAATCAGGTCGCTTTCCTGCATTCGCTCCACCTATCGCACCACGTGCACCACCCGAAGGGGTGGTGGGGTGTATCAATCCGACGCTGATGAGGATACGGAACGGGGCTTTTTCTGATGATTCTTTGAAAGAATCCTAAACATGACCAAAACAAGGAACAAAATTGTCAATTCAGGGCTGAATAAGACGCAAACGAGTGAGATGAACATCAATGCTAGATAAGAAATCGAGGTGAAGAAGGAATGTGCCGCAGAGGGGATTCTACCATCGGCATCACGCGGCTCATGTATGTCGATTGAAATGACCGATTGATTATACCATATACCAAGAACAAGAACGATGAGTGTGTATAGGTATGCAGCGAGTTCACCCACCTCTGCAGGGTTCAACCAAGGCATTGCTGCAATACCAATCAGAATTAGAGCATAAACTCGCATCTCAATCATCGTTCGATGAGGACCATGTACCCATGGCATCATCGGTATTCCGGCTTCTTTGTACTGATCACTTCGATACAATGCTAGAGCCCAGAAATGCGGAGGTGTCCACAAGAAAATCAGCGAAAACATGAGCCAAGGAAGAAAACTGCCTAAATCGAATGGATTGGAAATCGAGGCCGCATCACCCATCGCAGCTGCCCAACCGACCAATGGAGGTGTCGCTCCAGCGATGCCTCCAATGACAATGTTTTGGACACTTCTACGCTTCAGCCAAAGGGTGTATATGAAGACGTAAAACAGGATGCTGAAAGCCGCCCAAAATGCTGCGACTTCATTGGCGAATTCGATGAGCCAAAGCGTGCCGGAAAGGGAAAGGAAAAACGCCCACATGAGGCCCGCCTTTGGTGAGATTACCCCTCTGGCAATAGCACGATTT
>CALCEF010000231.1 GCA_937901365.1 uncultured euryarchaeote
CGTGCGAACTTACCACCATCTCCTGGTCGGCATTCAACATTGGATATTGCAGTCCCTTCTGGAATTTGAGCCAATGTTGTTACATTGCCTGGTCGTAGGCTGACATTTTCTCCGAAAGCAATCTTTTGACCCACAAACATTCCTTCAGTGGCTGCTACGTGGCCGGTGGTTCCATCGTCAAACTTCAACTTGGCCAATGGGCCCGTGTGAACAGGACTGTGGATCATGTCTACAACTTCACCCATTTCGCCATCCTTGCGAGGAAGTCTGTTTGCACCAGGGAACCGGTGGCTCCGAACTCGATTCTTTGGTGAAGAACCACGGCGCTGTGCACGAATTCGCTTACCCATACATCACACCTCCAATCAGAACGCTCCCAGCTTGAGTGCTGTCTCTTCAGCATCATAACCCTCGGCGAGTTTGACACTAGCATGCTTGCCTTCCTTACAGATACGCGTGTTGACCTTAGCCACACGGACCTCAAGAAGTTCCTCAATTGCTGCCTTAATCTCTGCCTTGTTGGCTTCACGGCGAACAATGAACTCTAGACGGTTGTTGTTCTGGAAATATCCGATCTCTTCTGCAGCAACACGGCGTTGCTCTAGAGATTTCTCTGTAATCCAAGGCATGAGAATAATCTTGTATGGGTCCATTTCAATCACTCCAGTGCCTCGATTGCTGACTTTGTCCAAACGGTGAGGCGGCCAGCGTCACCACCGGGCGCCAAATCCTCGGCGCACAAATCCTTGGCAACAGCAACGTCCACACCAGGGACGTTGCGGGCTGCTTTGGCGAGGGCGTCGCGCTGTGCGACAACCAAGAGGATGCTGCGAGGTGTTCTGCGTCGGCGACCGCGCATCTTGCCTTTTCCTGCGCGGATGTTTCGGCCTTCGTTTGCGCGAATGAGATCATCTCCCAAACCGATACTTTCCATCATGGCGATGAATTTCTTTGTCGCCTTCTCCAGAGGGAGTGATTCGATGTCGAAATCTTCGCCGTCCTCAGAATAGCCCCCGAGGACAATTGGGAAGCGGACTTTGTCATTGAAGCGGTGACCGCGAGCGGCGACCTTCTCAGAATCTGCTGTTGCTGCAATCGCTGAATCGCGAGCAGTGTTGGCTTCCTTTGTGTTGAGCTTCTGGCTCCAGTTTTTCTGGACCATGGGCCCGTGCGCGCGCCGGCCTCCGCGCGTGTGTGGATTCTGTGCACCGGTGCGTGCGCCAGTCTTTCGCATAATACGGCTGACACCACGTCCCTTACCCCACCATTCCACGGAGTGTTTCATACCGGGTTGTGGAGCACGCTTACCATCGTGTTCACGGTGCCCGTATGGTTGACGGCGGTTTGCACGAGATGAGTGGACGGCTCGGCGAATGAGATCAGGACGGAAATCGGCTTCAAATGCGCTTGGAAGATTGACGTTCTTTCCATCTGTAGCCTCGATGCTGTAATCGATGATGATTCCAGCTTCAAGTTCCTCGACCTCAATGGTGTTCGAAAGTTCGTAGGACTTGACCTTCATTCATCACACCCCCTGCTTGGACGCCGTACTGACGTAGGTAATATCGACAGGATGCTGTTGACGTCGAGGACGTGCAGCATCTCGGAATCTAATCAGGCGCTTTGCCGGACCTGGCAAACTACCTTGGATGATCATGTAATGGTTGTTGATTTCACCATAGTGGAGGAACCCTCCAGCAGGTGTGATTTGGGTTTCTTCTTCACCAGCGATTCGCAGAATACGCTTGTTGTACTCAGTTCGCTGGTGGTATCCAGTCTGACCTGCTTGACGAATGGTCTTGCGAACATATCCTGTTCCGAAATCACCCATGTTACCGATTTGACGTCGGCGCTTTGAGTTCTTGTGAGAAAGTAATTTGACACCAAATCGACGAACAACACCTTGGTTACCGTATCCTTTGGTAACACCGATGACATCGATGTCTGAACCTGATTCAAATACATCTTCAATGGTCAATTCTTCTCCGAGTTTCTCAGCAGCCCATTCCAACTGTGCAGTATTGTCACCGCCAGTCAACCCCATTTCCATAACCTCTGGAGTCTTGCTACCAACTGCGGAAATTTTGTTAGGATCTGTTGCTACAATAACGCGAACTTCGGCCAAATCGGACTCTCGTAGTTTGTTGAGGTGTGCCTCTGCATCGTGTTCCTTACGCTCTGGCATCCGACGTGGAAGATCTGGAAGAATATCGCCGAGCTTCTCAGCGTCAGCCCATGCCTCGCCTGCAGCCTGCTTGCCGTAAGGAGTCATCTTGTAACCGCGAACGGCCAATACGCGCATAGGAGGAACTTCGACGACGGTGACCGCCTTTCGAACTTCAGCACCAGCACTTGGGCTTCCTGGATTGAGGTCTCGCATCAAAACGTGAGTCATTCCTGCCTTCCATCCAGCAAAACCCTGAACTCGAACTTCATCGGAATCGGAGGAAGGCCAACTCTTGACACGCCCGTAGGGCCTGTTGGCCCTCTTTCGCGGGCCAAAGCCCATGCTACCCTTCTTCGGGCGGTGCGTATCTCCCATTTGGGTTCCTCCAGTTTTTTTGACGGTTTATGCCGCCGAAGCGGCAGTATGCCGGCCCTTCACTTCAGGGGCGACCGTGACACCAAACCGAGATTCACAAGTGGAATCGACGGCTGTATGGGATACTGCTGCATTGCCCGGTGGTGTCTGGACGCCCAGTGTTGAGCGGCCCTCCGACCTACATCCTGTATATGAACGACTCGGTTTAGGAGGACCCCCTACGGGGGGCCCTCCAGTGCGCCGTGATGCGGTTTGACAAAGCGATTTGCCTAAGAACCTCGGCGTAAACGCAGGATGGCCATGTCCGCTACGATACGTCATGAACTACTCGTCCAAGGGGTGATTGAGGCTCGGGCGTATCAGCTATCTGCATTGGATCATTGCCTCAGTGCATCGACTTTGCTGGTCCTTCCAACAGGGATGGGAAAAACACCGATTGAAGTCATGGCACTCGCAGAGAGACTTCGAGAACCGGGGGGGCGAGGGATTATGCTTGCACCGACCAATGCATTGGTCAATCAACACCTTACTGATTTGAAGAATTTACTCAATCTACCAGGTGGAGAGGAAATTGTCGGGTTAACTGGCTCCATCACTCCAAAAAAGAGGCGATTGATTTGGGAATCTGCAAAAATTGTTGTGGCAACCCCTCAGGTAGTTCGCAATGATGTTCAGAACGGAATTACTCACCTAGGTGATGTTGCCTTGCTGATTGTGGATGAAGCTCATCGCGCGACTGGAAATCATGCGATGGCGCAGGTCGGCGACCTGTTTGCGGAACAGAATCCAAGTGGTTTGGTCATCGCTGCTACTGCTAGTCCAGGACACGTCGAGGACGAAATTAGCGAGGTTTGCGAACGTTTGCGAATCGTCAATATCCATGCACGCCCGCCCGGGGATGCTCTACTGGCCCCTTATGCAACAGGACTTGAGATCAACGATGTACCTGTTGTCGTACCTGAGGAATTGCGTCTGCTGGCACAACCATTGCAGATTTGGCTCGACAGGATTGTAGATCGATTGCGTAGGCTCGGATTTTATACTCGCCAAGGTCACATCACAGCGGGTGGATTACAAGAGGCGCAAAAGCGGATCTCAATCTCGATTGGTAATGGTGAATCTTTCGGCTATAGAGCGGCTAAGGAAAACGGTATTGCCATGCGTTTGAACAACCTAATATCTTCACTATTATGTCAAGGCGTTGCTGCCACCAGAGAGGCTCTTTCTAGAATCGGCCAAGGTGGTAAAGATGAGAATAAATCAGCAAAGGAATTTGCCGCAGATCCGAGAATTGTTCAACTCAAAGACACGCTCTCTTCGATGAATGAATGTCACAACAAAGTAACGATGGTAAAACGCATGGTCCGTCGTCAACTCAAGGAAAGTCCAGAGAGTCGAATCATCGTTTTCGCTAACTTCAGAGATACTGTAGAAGAAATTTCGCGAATCTTAGCAGATGTTGATGGGGCAATACCTCAACGATTTGTGGGTCAGTCCAGCCGAGATGGGTCATCAGGAATGAGTCAAAAAGTGCAACTAGAGAGTCTAGATGCTTTCCGTTCAGGCGAAGCGAATGTACTGGTGGCAACCAGTGTCGGTGAGGAGGGACTAGATGTCCCTAATGCCGACTTGGTGATTTTTTACGAGCCCGTAGGTAGTGAAATCCGAACCATCCAACGAAGAGGTCGTACTGGTCGTCAACGTGCAGGGACTGTCCATGTCCTGATTGCCAAGGGGACGCGGGATGAAGGGGCAAGGGCTGCTGCGAAATCTCGCGAGGAGCGGATGTTTCGCTCGATACAGCAAGTCCGCCGCAAGCGCGGAGGTGCGCCAATTGGTTCCGAAGGTTCGAATCTACATGCCTTCACCTTGGATAATGGTACACCAAGCGCTGAGTTTCTGAAATCTGAATCAGAGCGTCTGGCGCCCGAAATCAACGATACAGTGGAACCTACAATTGTTGTGACTCAACCCGAAATCCAACCTGATATTGACCCGACCGATTTGGCTCGAAAGATTAGACCTACAGGACAGATTGGACTCGATTCTTACCCTACTACATCCGAACCAAGTCGCCTGATTGTTGAGGCCCCAGTAATTGCTGCTGAGACATTGGTACAAACCATACACGACAATGTATCCTTTCCCGAAGGAGATGGAGTTATTGTTTCAATCGATCACAGAGAAGGAAAAAGTGCTCTTGCAGCTCGATTAAGACAAGAGGGGTTGACTGTAGAAGTTGTGAATTTACCAGTTGGAGATATCAGAATAAGTGACAGAATTCTCATCGAAAGGAAAGGCACTAGAGATTTTGTCGACAGTTTGCTAGATGGACGACTTCTAGACCAAGCAAGTCGTTTGGTTGGAGCCGCACCGAGGTCTCTACTCATCCTTGAAGGTGCTGATTTGTTTCAACATCGTGCGGTGAGCGGACAGGCCATTATGGGCGCTTTGGCGACCTTGACGCTGGATTATGGCCTACCTGTGGTCACCTCTTCAGATACCGCTGAAACTGCACGCTTTA
>CALCEF010000232.1 GCA_937901365.1 uncultured euryarchaeote
CAATGTTGCGACTGAATCCATGGAAGGGACAAGTGAATGGCCGTCTACAACAGCAGTGTTTAGCGATAATTTCACTTTCTGGTATGACGATCACACAGACGATGAATACTTCTCAGGTTCAATCATCATTTATTGCACTCAATCTACAGAAACATGGGAATGTGGAGATAACGAATCAGGATACGAAAGAATTGAGATCCCATATCGATGCACAGAAAATGAATCGGTTGGACCTTTACAGAATCCTTGTGATTGGGTCATGAAGATGTTTGTAATGGACTCATATCATGGGTCCTATTCACATTCTCTAGAACATTGGGTTATCTATTTTGAATCGGAACATTGTGAGTGGGAAGGTGAACCGGATGATGACAACCTCTGGTCTTGTTACTATTACAATGGTGAAACGACTGAATATGATACTTGGTGGCAATACTGTGAACATCATTTGAACGAGAGTCATTGGTACTGCACAGATGAATTTGGGGAAGAGGCTTCGTCCCCCGACAATCAAAATGGAACCCTATATCAACCACAAGAAATCGAAACCACAGTCAATTATGATCCAGATGACCCGACTAGGATTGCATTTGTGGAAGGAATGGAATGGCATTTAGAAACCACGTCCCCATTGTTATTTATCATCCCCTTCGCCATCATTATCAATTTGCTAATATTAGGCATTCGAGGTGTGATGCCCATAGTTCGAATGAACAGGAATATTCGAGGTTAAACATCGCCGTTTAGCGAGTTCCAGGCTTCCAGAATTGCAGAGGTAGCGGATTTTCTCCAATACATGCGCGCCACGCGAGATGATCTGCCCTCTCGTTCCAGCGGTGACCACGGTGTGCACGGACATGCTCTGCGTTTACAGTGCGCAATGACGTGACTTCTTTCCACAATGCCTGCACTCTAGCAGCCAACTCACGATTTGCTTTCGCCCTCCACTCACCTGCTGCAATTTTGAGCGCATACTGAGAATCACCTCGAATGGTCACAGCATTGGTACTACCTTCGATCAGCAGCCAGCGAAGCGCATGTGCCATCGCTGACAATTCGCCCGTGTTGTTGCTTCCAACCTCTGCGCCGAGGTACCCGTCTCCATCAGTGGAGGTAATCACTGGCCCACTCAACTCTTCGACGACTTCCCCATCTCCCTTACCGAGCCCCGAATCTCCACGGACAACCACCACACCCCATCCCGCGGGAGTTTCAGCAGTAACGTTCCGATTTTCTTGGCACGAACCGTCAAAATAGAGCGAGAGCCGTTCGGTGAGTGGAATCGACTCGTCCATGCTTATTCTCCGATTAGAGCAGCATATCCTGCAGCATCTAGAAGCCCATCGACGGCTCCAGCATCATCGAGTTCGATCTTGGCAATCCAAGAACCATATGCATCTTCATTGATCACTTCTGGGGCATCTTGCAAATCATGATTCAGTGCGACAATGGTTCCAGCTAAGGGTGCGTAAATATCGGAGACAGATTTGACAGATTCCACACTTGCGAAGGAACCGTTGTCTTCCACAGCATCTCCTTCATCAGCGAGAAATTCAATCCAAACGATGTCGGTCAACGCATCTTGGGCATAGTCGGTAATGCCTACGATGGCGACACCATCTTCCATGCGAATCCATTCGTGTTCTGCAGTATATTTCAGGTCATCCGGAATATTTGACATGCTACTCAATCACCTCGCGTGAGAATGTAGTGCCTCAACCTTTCGTTG
>CALCEF010000233.1 GCA_937901365.1 uncultured euryarchaeote
GAGGGTGTGTCCCTGTCCCAATATGTGAAAGGAATCGATGTGGGTTCATCTATTTCCATTGTTAATTCAATTGGGAGTGTGTCCATTTCAGGTGAATCATCTACGGCAGTAATGATGACTGTGATTTCATCAGTCCATGTGTTCTGACGCTCATCCTTTACTGAAATCGTCGCAGTGGTTTCTCCATGCGCATCAGCAATGGGTTGTAGGCGCACTTGCCCGTTGACGAAATTAGCATCTAGAATCGATGTATCAGCGCTTGTTACAGTGACATCAAGTTCAGCATTGGGAGTGATGTCGTCGGAGCAGGTATACAGGAAATCGAGTAGGCGCCCACCTCCATCTTCCTCGAAGACTTGGTCGGCTTGACCATCGCAATTAGGGTCACGATCCCACTCAATCAGGAAGCCGCCTTCGATATTCATTGACTCAACATGTACGACGATGGCCTCGGAAGTTCCATCGCTGGACCAATGGAATCGCGCGGAAAGGCCAACTTCAATATCGCCCCCATCGGGCGACAGCAAATGGCCAATTGCGGCGGTTAAGTAGAATGTAGAGTTCTCCGAAGTGATCCCATACGATGCTACTTCTTCACCGTTCATTGCAATTCGCAAATTGGCAAATTCCGGCACCATCGAGTGAACCTCACCGATGATTTCACCTTCAATCGTCAGCGTTGGATCGTTGATATCAACCTTCAAACTCGAAATACATCCATCCAAGAGGGTTGAATCAAATCTGATGTGAGAATCAGTTGTTTGAATTAAATCCCCTGGGGAAATCAAAACCTCTGAAGACCAAGCGGTACCGTCGACGGAAGAGGAATATTTCCAACTGGCATTACCACTAACTGTTGGGTGAAATCGGCCCCAAGACTGCTCATGTGGTAATGAAATTGTAGGAGATTCCCATGTACCAGGATTGGAGCCAGAATTTTCCAAACCACACGGGGTAATTGAAAGATCATTTGGCAAACCATTGGACAGATTGACATCGATGACTGGGAATTCATCAAATGAAACCAAATGTGAAGCCTCGGCCAACTCAAATGTACCCCATGGCTGCATGTGCTTGACAATCAGTCCTGCTGCATCTACCTGGAGCTCAGTGTCATCAAATTCACCGACTGAAACGTAATCGAGCATGATTGTAAGACTGGCTAATTCATCCCACGTCCAATCCTTGATGCTGTCAAGTGAATAGGTCTGAGCATTATAGTTCATGTGATTCAATTCACCCATTGTGTGCGCATAGGTTTTGACAAGAT
>CALCEF010000234.1 GCA_937901365.1 uncultured euryarchaeote
CTATAGGCCCGACTTTAGAGTTCTAGACCCTATCGCTTTTGCAGACATGATTGGGCAGGAGTGTCCGATTGATTCTGAACTTGAAATGCAATCATGGATGGAAGATCTTCGATCGACAAAAAACATCACAGGATATGTGAGTCAAATGCATCTATTTACGAAGGAGAAAATTGATTCACGTAGACACAAATTGATGACTGATTCTCGTGAGGATTCCGCTAGATTTTTGCCCAGTCCCCTGAATGGTTTGACCCTCTTGATTTCAAGAGATGGATTCCCAAAAAGCCTTTCAGAAAAAATTGGAGATGCTGAATCCCTAACCGCTTGGGCCTGCGAGAAGATTATGCTCGACCATATCGAACCGCAAGTGCATGACAAAATTGGTATGGTTGTGCGTCACAGACAAATTCCTTCTCTACTCAATCAGGCTGAACGGGAGAAGGATTTGTTACGCTCAACATCACTATTGGATCCTGAAGGAGAAATTGTTCACACATCTTCTCTGGTTGAAATCCTGATTGAAGTCGTTGGTCGAACCGGAGAACGAACCTTACTGCTTGAGAAATTGGTTGGAAAAGAAGATGTTGCAACCCATGCCAGATTACTGATATCTGAATGGGAAGATATGCTCGATTTGGTAACCATTGAGCATGAGGAAGACATTCGATTGGGGCCTGCTCGCCCACCTTTCCTTGATTTGTGACGGCATTTTTGTAAAGGTCCCAAGACGGCCCTTAGGGCCGTTCATGAAGCGTAACATATACAGGGGCTTAGGAGCGCAAACGGTGGCGAGGGTGCAGAATGGTCGATGAAAATCTGTTGTCACAGTTGTATTCGGCCCGATTGGACGAGTTGCGTGAGATGGCCGTATCTCATGAAATCTCAAAGGCAGGTAATGTAGAACAATTGCGGGCTCGATTGATTGACCAGGTCGCTCTTGCAGATATCGACCTCTCATGGGATTCGCTCCAGGAAATGCCCAACAAAAACTTGGGCGAAATGTTGGGTGTATTCGGGGTCAAGCGCTCTGGTTCGATCAAAGAAAAGAGGCAGCGCCTTTGGTTGCACCTAAATCACGATCCAAAGAAACTCAATCCTGAAACCATTGTCGACTCTACCCGAGATCAATTGCACGAATTGTGCAAAGCGCTCGAATTACCCCGTTCCGGTAGCAAACAGCAACTATTGATGAGAGTCGCTGGTGTTCTAGCATCCCAAGAGGGAGGTTGGGGGAAGGTCAAGAAAAGTCTGCGCAAGGGCAAATCATCTCCAGTCGTACCCAGTACGCCATTACCCACTCCGGCAGTGCCGGCAGTTACAGCGCCTTCAACCCCAGCAGAAGATGATGAGGCAGCGGAATTGGCAGCGATGATTCAAGCATCGATCGATGCGGTAGATGTCGATGAATTGACAGATGTTCTCGATGAACCCGATGAACCTGCACCGATTGAACACGAGGGGATTGTTGAACCTGAAGTCGTCGTCACAACTCCAACTGAATTGACCATCGATGAGGGGTCTGGTTCAGCGATTATTGAATTGGAAGCACGGATTGCAGAACTACATAGTCACATCAGAGAATTCTTACTCATCAGTCGTGAACATGATGCAAATGATGTCACCGCCTTTGTAGAGGACTTGGGTGGACAAGGCTTCCAAGTATCACATGCGATGGTTCGCAACCGAATCCTGTCTGAAATTACTGCGATGGCGAATCGACGAGATGCTGAAAGTGATGCAAGTTCCCAAGCGCCTGGTTCTTGGAGAGAGCGGAAAGCATTGAGGAAACTTGAGGAATGTCGGCCCGAACTTCTCGACCAATTGGAAGCAATTCTTGATGCCGATGGAGATGATATTGCTCTGGCAAGGGTTCGCTTTGAGGCCGCAGCATCCGAAGCGGGTTTAGACCTTGAATTGCCTGGAATCAGTGGTCGAGTTCATGGCCTGTTCGATTTACAGATCAGTCTCCGAGAAGCGGTAGAGGATGTGGATCCGGTTACTGCACGGCGACAGCGAGCGATGGAGGTACTCTATCGCGGAACACAAGATGTTTCCAGTGATGCGATGCGTACCCTACAGCGATTTGAGGAACAAATCGAAAACTTTGAGCGAATCGTCGAAACTCTAGTGCGTCGAGCAGATGGAGAATTCGGACCGGTTGAGCACGCTCTACTCATTCGCTTCCTTGAACGTAGAGGATGGGATGCTGGACACCCTGAGGTTCGCACTCGTGCAATTGCTGCCGCAGGAGTTCTTGCAGCTGCGATGGGTTACATCGATTCTGAAGATGTCCCTGGATTGCCCACATCTATTTCATTGGACCCAGACAAGGTATCGGATGTTGTCGATTCACTGCGGGGCCTACTTGTCGACATGGGACGCAGTGCCCCAACTGC
>CALCEF010000235.1 GCA_937901365.1 uncultured euryarchaeote
GCCTACAATAGCACCCAATAGAAGAATGACTGATGTCAGAATCAGAGTGGCAGCACCTCGTTCCATCAATGAGAACTGATTGTCGGGTAATGGGGTATCAATGAGAAGGGGGTTCTCATCAACCATGGAAATCGCCCATGCCTAATTTTCCAAGCGGATTCACTCTTCGGAATCTTCGCCTTCTTCGCCTGCTTGGCGAGCTTCATGGACTTCTTTGAAAATGATTGTCTGTACGCCAACGTGGTCACGTAGAGTGCGAATAAGACTGAACTTGGTGAAGGCCCAATTCTGATCATAGGCAACAAACTCGGGGAGGGTGATGGTCAAATCATCACCATCGAAAGCTACCTCAAATCCGTCTCGACCTGTGTTGGTCTCAAGGAGGGTTGTCACCTTCTCCGAGCGATCCTCAACAACCTTGACGATGCGATACTTGTAGCGCAATGTTCGTCCTGCGAGAGGATGGTTGAAATCGATTCGAGCTCGACCAGCTCGAACCATTTGCAGGATACCTTGCTTGCCATTGATTTCAACAGGGCCGCCGATTGCTAGGCTGTCCGGATCGCGCACCGAGCGCGCAAGGACATCCTGGCCCATGGTCTCGACCGCGTTTGGGTCACGTTCGCCGTAAGCATCCTCAGGGGCAATGTCAAATTCGTAATCGGTTTCAGCATCTGCTTCAAGCAAATGGGACTCAAAACCTGCGATAAGGCGACCATCGCCAATTACAGTGATGAGTGGGGCGTATGTACGATTCTCATCAAACGTGTCAGCCTCTTTCGCAACCGCCTCCCGGGTGGTCTCGATGAGGACATCGTCGTCAGCATTGTAAAGGTCATAATCGATATGGACGATGGAACCGTTCTCCATTTTGTTCACCTACCCAGCATAGTGGGCGAGCCGGCGACCAACTTCCCCTTTATGAGCGTGCGGATGGAAAGGCCGCGAGCCCGTAGGGCTCATTCTTCCTCATCATTGCGAATTGTTGGCGTCATTATCCAATTCAATGCTGTTCCAATTAGAATCAGTGTCCATCCTGTCCAAACTAGGTGGCTGCCCGTCAAATCATAGATGACAACCCGAACCCTATCGACTGATTCACCCTGATGCATGAATGATGTGAGATACAATTCGTTCGCTTGGCTCTGGTCGAAAATCATCACCAAATCACCTTGAGGGCGATGCCAAATGTCGGTTTCTGGTCGAGCTGAAATACCTCCTTCATCAAAACGGAGCATCCCCGGAGTCAGCGTTGCAATCTTATCGCCATCAACTTCCTTTCGAACTTCAACAGTGACGACGATTTTGCCATCGCCAACAGCCTCGTCCCATCCATCATCATCAGGGGCAGTCGCTGTCAATTCCGTGAACGTATACCAGTATCCACCGTGTTCGATTGGAGTGTCTTTCGCTAGCATGACGATGTGACTGGGATCACCACGTTGGACCAGTGTTGTAGTGAATACGTGTCCAACGAGCAATAGTAGAATCCCAAGGTGAGCGACATGGATGGCCAATCGCCGAAGTTGTAACGGCTTTCGATGCAATTGGAATTCGCCGAATCTAACCCAAACCAATCGAGCCATTGGGGGGATGGAAAACAGGAATAATGGCAAGGCAAATCCTGCAACAACGCCTCTTGAAATTCCGTCGACATAGAATAAGTGGTCTGCATCCCCTGGTAGAGATTCACCCATCGTATAAGCGAACAGGATACTGAATAGTATCATTCCACACAGCAAGCGAGGTACAATTTGTGGATTGACAACTTTGCGCCAACTGTAGATCATCAGACCTAGCGCTGAAAGACAAAGAAGGGGTAAGCCGAAGATTTCGTGCCATGCTAGATTGGTTCCGTCTACCTCAGCGAGTAAAAGCATCCATGTGAGCAATAGGAAAGGTGCTCCAATCGCCAAAGGTACCCATAGAATCACACGCTGTTGCCAACGGCCATCTTTCAATTTCAATGGTGGATCTTCTTGGTCGCTCAACAAAAACATTGGAGACAAGAATCCGAACATCCCAATAACCGCAGTTGTCATGGATATCAAGAACGCCCAATAACTGAAGAGCATCAGTGTCACACCTGCAGTCATCCAAACAACGCGTTCCTTTGTCGCATATTGATTGGCCAACAGGAAGGCGAAAACACCTGTCAGAATACCTACCTCAATGGTACCCATCCAAGAGCCCAGAATGGCGCCTGCAATGATCGCTAGAGGAGACCATTCCTGTTCAGTTGAATTTGCAAAATGGCGAGTACCTAACCACATCATGCAGAATAGAATGAGCAGATACAGGTGAACTTCAAGTCCAGGTCCATCCGCAAATCCCAATTCTAGAATGCGCTGTATGGGTCCCATCGAAGGATCGATATCACCTACGGCAACAAATGCGTGGACACTTGCCCATACCCCATTCGCGCGTGTGACCAAGGTAGCATGAATCGCGAAGAAGGCGGGCACGATTCCCAATCCCACAAACCAATGATCTTCATTGGCCATGCCCTTGGGCAGTCTTAGATGAAGGAGAATAATCAGTGATATCCACGGCAATAGTGATCCTGTCTCCACGGGATCCCATGCCCAATATCCGCCCCAATCGAGTACGGTATATGCCCACAATCCACCCAATCCAACGCCAAGAGTGCCGACCCATAATGCGGGGCGAGCGAGGTGAAGAATTCGTTCGCGTGCGGGCGCGCCCGCGAGGAGCATCGCTGAAATCGAGTGCGCGCCAACACCCACACACAATGTGTAAAATGCAAAAATCACAGGTGGATGAATGACCATCAAATCTGTTTGCAATAAGGCGTTTAGGCCCGGTCGAGAAATCGCATCAGCAGGTGTTGCGCGGAACGGGTTCAACATCAGAGCAATGAAGAGAAGTAAAGCGGAAAAACCAACCAACAATCGAAGTCGTAACCGATGTTGAGATTCAGTTTCTGAAGGATGCTTTTTCCCATCGATAAAGAGTAGGGCACCCAGCATTGCAACCCATAGAAGCAAGGGCCCTTCGCGGCCCGCCCAAATAGCACTGATTCTGTACAGCAATGGTAGATCGGAACCCCCATTATTCCAGACATATTCGATACTTGATGCGTCGATCAAGAACAAAAACAGTAGGGCTGTAAACGGGAACATCAATGCGGCGCCGAGAAGTTTTCTCATCGGTTCACCATCCGTAGTACTTCGCACGGCTGTAACCAAATGCAAGCATAGCGGGTACGATACGACGGAAATACAAACTTGGCTTTCGGAAGAGGAGACGGAGGCCAACCATTGCTTTTCCGTGCGGACCCATGGCTGACATTTCCTGCGGGAAACAACGACCCATCAATGACATTTCGTCGTCGGTGAGATCGTATAGAGCAGTCTTGCCTTTCAGAATTTTATCATAGGGTGGAAATTCTTTCTTCCAGGCTGCTTGATATGCGGCGAGGTGTGAAGCTGATATATCACCTGATTTGATTGCGGAAGCCGCTGTTTGTGCCGCAAAAACAGCAGATTTCAGAGCGAGATGTGAACCGCCTTCAAACAGGGGAGATGTGAATCCTGCTGCATCCCCAACAAGCATCAGTCCGTCCGAATAAGTTCGCTCATGCGGTCCGGAAATGGGGATGGTGCCCCCAAATCCTCTAACCGACATCGAACCATCTCGCCAAGGGGGATTCGTGATTTCAAGATCTGAAAAATGTGTAATATCTATGAACGCATCTAAGTCTTTGACTAGACCTTTCTTATCCTCGCTTACAAGTCCAACATTCGCACGACCGTCGCATTTTGGAATCATCCAAAGATAACCCTTCTTCGCATATTTTGGCCAAATGTAGAAGTCGAGATAACCATCTGTAGGTACGTCGTGCATTTCGTATTGAATGCCTGCGATTAC
>CALCEF010000236.1 GCA_937901365.1 uncultured euryarchaeote
TTCTTAGCTTGGGCTGGTGTCAACTTGGCCTTACCTCGGGAACGGATACCCTCTGCCAAGTCTTCCAATAGACGCTTTGTGAGGTGGACTTCTTCCTTCTCAGCAGCCTTTTCAAGCGCCTGATAGATTGGGTCGTCTTGGTTGATATCTCGATTGATGCTGGCAATCTTTGAATCAACATCGTAGGGCTGGAGGATAAGCTCTGTTTTTGTTCGGCGTCGACGGGCTCCAAGCCGGGTTCTTCCACCTTTGAGGCGGACGTCAACTCTAGTCGCAGAACCGGAATCGGAACCGCCGGACTTACCGAATGCTGCCAAAGTGTTGTGAATTGCAGTTGCCTCATCGGAAGCAAGCCCACAAATTTGAGCGATTTCACCAGGGGTTAGAATTTTGACATCGTCCCACTTTCGATCGTCTGCGAGTTTGTGCGAGAATTCTTCCTGAACACCCATATCCATGAGTTTCTTCTTTGTTGCTGACTTGACTACCATCAATTACCACCTCCAAGAACATCATCCAAAATTTGGTCGACATTGATGGGGTCACCCTTCAGTGAACGGCAAGGGTCGACACCATCTTCACCATATTGGAATTGAATGATTCTGTTGGCTGTATTTCGCACTGAGTGCTCTCCATCGTTCCAAACTTTGAGGTCATCCATTGCGTTGATCAAACGGCGTTGCATGTAACCTGACTTGCTCGTTCGGACAGCTGTGTCTACAAGTGATTCTCGACCAGAAACAGAGAGCATGAAGAACTCTGTTGGTTCAAGACCTCGCTTGAATGAGGAAGCGACGAAACCCTTCTCCTTCGCTCCTTTGACACCACGGCGGAAGTGTGCAAGGACGCGCTCATTGTAACCGCGCTCAAGTCGCTTACCACGAACCTTTGGTTGTCCGATTGAACCAGCCATCATGGCCAAGTTGTCCATTGAACCACGTGCACCCGAAACAGCCATCATTACCGCCGGGTTATTATCGGCCAAGTGTTCCTTAGCGACTGTTCCAGTTTCAGCCTTACACTGATCCAGAATTTGCAAGATGTTTTCTTCCAATGTTTCCAATGGCGTTCGACCTGGGCGTGTCTCGTATTTTCGACCATCTGTGCCGAACTTCTCCAATTCAGCATCGACTGCTTGGCTGGCTTCTGCATTCCGCAGTGCAATCAATTCACGAGCTGCTGCAGGGAGGTCTTCATCATCGATTCCTGTTGTGAAGCCCATCGCTGTGCAAACTCCAATTGTGATTTTGGTCATGTCATTGAGGAACTTTGCACCAACTGCGGTTCCGTGGGTTTGTACTACAGCATCTAGTAGTCGGCCGTCTTCAGCACCAATTGCTCTCTTGTCAAGAGTTCCTTTAACCACTCTTCCCGATTCGATTTCGACTTCGTCTTGGCTGCGGCTTGTGTAGCGTAGACTGAATCCTTCTGGAATGATCAGGCTAAACAGTTCAAGACCGTAGAAACCAGCGACTCCATCGACTACACTTTCCTTAGGCAATTCTCCAGACCAACCAATTTGGCCGAGAATATCTAGGGCGATGGGTTTGGAGATGAATGGGTTATCATGACTCATCAGATAAGCTCCAGAGATGTGGTCGTGAATTCCACCAATCACCGAACCACCATATCGTGGTGTAATGATGTGTTCCTGTACGCGCATGAGGATTTTGGCTTCTGCTCTAGCCTCTTCCGATTGGATGACGTGTAGGTTCATTTCATCCCCATCGAAATCTGCGTTATATGGAGTACATACTGCGAGATTAAATCGGAATGTTTTGCCTTCCATCACACGAACTTCATGGACCATCATAGACATTCGATGAAGAGATGGTTGTCGATTGAAAATCGCGACGTCGCCATCGATTAGGTGGCGCTCTACAACCATGCCAGGCTTTGGATTGCCATCCAAATCCACTGTTGCTAGGCGATCTTCAACCTTGCTTCGGGCATCCTCAGAAATTTCGGGACTGCCACAATGTGGGCAGATGACCTCAAGCTCGGTAGGGAATGGCTGGCCGGGATTCTCTCTCTCGAAAACCCATCTCTGATGGACGATAGCTCTCGGGTCACCATATTCGAGGGGCTTCCCGTTGAGGTCTTCACCTCTGAGATTTGCAAGAGTCGGTTCAAGTGAAGGAATCCACTTGGTCTGAGTATCGCCATCCACGCGCTTGATTTCTTCTTCAATTTCCATTCCCGGCAGGAAGTTTGGTGCGGGTAGAACCTCGTTGAGGTCAGGCCGCAGGCCCGGGTAGGGTTCGCCTCTCTCAACGTCGCCGGAATGGCATTCGGGATTGTGACAACGGAAACCGGACCACATGAATTTGGTTCGATCAGTAATCCGAACACGATGTGTGTCTCCTCGCACGATGTAATTGACACCAGGGTGGATGTCTGGACCGCGTAGAATCATTTGTCGCAATTGTTCGCGGTTTCGACCTGTTACACGGATTGGGACTGTCAATTCTTTTGCAGACTGTACTGGTACACCTACTGCATTGATTCCCAAATTTGGGTCTGGACTGATTACAGTTCGAGCACAGAAATTTACTCGCTTACCCGAAAGGTTGCTTCGGAATCGCCCTTCTTTCCCTTTGAGTCTCTGAGTCAGTGTCTTCAACGGTCGACCCGATCTATGACGAGCCGGAGGTATTCCTGCAGTTTGGTTATCGAAATATGTTGTAATGTGATATTGCAAGAGTTCCCACAAATCCTCAACGATTAGCTGTGGCGCTCCAGCGTCACGATTTTCTCGCAGTCGATG
>CALCEF010000237.1 GCA_937901365.1 uncultured euryarchaeote
GTGCCCCAATCTGGTGTGGGTTCATTTCTTCCACCGCGCAATAGCACCGCACCCAGAACGCCGGCAATGACGACTAGGAAGACCAAAGCGGCAATTCCACCGATTACCATGACACTAATGCCACCGGACTGACTTTCCTCTTCATCTCCTGTCTGCTCGTTTTCTTCTCCTTCATCTGTTTCCCCTGTTGGGTCTTCAGAGCCTGGTTCTTGAATTGCGAGATAAGAAACCGTATCCGACTCATAGTCGAATCCATCAGTACCGATTGCTGTAACGATGATCTTTACTTCATCGAAATTGGCCAATCCATTTCCTGAACTTGGTGAAGCTGTGAACGTGTGTCCAATTTGCAGGGCTGAAGAATCGATTGATTCGATTCCTTGCTCATAGCAAATTCCAGTTTGTGTGTTACAAATTTGCCATTCTGCTTCGATGTTGGTCAATTCAGTATCACTCAATTGCACGAGGAAGAAAGTCGGTTCTTTTCCAAAGAACATGTCTGTAACTGCAATGTCCAAATCACCATTGCTACCATCATTGCTCCAAACCAACGGTACACTGTCGACGACTGTGACCATGAGATTCCACTGGCCGGTGTCTCCGTGAGAATCGCTTGCTGATAGTTGAATCAGGAACTGACCTGGTGCGCTGTATGTAGCTGTAAGTGTGTTCGAAATTGGGTTGTATTGAACCATACCATCGTTGGATGTAACGGACGCCCAAATCTCGGCATCATCATCATCAACGTCCGTCAGGCGGGTTGAAAGATCCAATTCCAGAGGTGTATCTACCTGAACCATGAGATTGTCCAAACCGGTTGCGTCAAAGCGTGGAGCGTCGTTGATGTTCTCAACATGAACGTGCACTTGCGTCTCACTGAGTTGTCCATCTGTGTCGGTTGCACGGACTGTGACCACAACACTTCCATGAGCGTCATCATCAATTGCGGTCATCATGAGTCCGGTCGGCCAAATTTCAGCGTCGAGAATATTTGCTGGTTCGACTGAGACAATCGCTAATGAAAGATCCATTACACTCGATGGATTTCCATTCGTATCGGTGTCGGTGAGGAACTGCGTCAATCCGAGTTGAGCACTACCGCCTTCATCATAGGATTGTGCAGGAATACTGGACCAACGGGGCTGACCATTTTCGATGACATTGAAGAGGAGAGTGCCTGTGTTTTGGTCCTCTCCATCATTGATAGTGATACCAATACCCTGTGTCATTGGATTGCCCATGTTGTCCCATTGCATGGTTGCGAAGTTGACCTCTATTTCTCCAGCCGAGGCGTGCCATGCGATGAATGCAGGGTGCTGACTGGTAATGACCAGATTACCCAATGGGGTCTCTGCATCACAAACCAATCCAGCCAATGATACACGCTCATTGGTCTCGACCTTGACGGTTGGTAGACCAGGGAATGTTGGACAGGTGCCTGGTGCGTTTTCGGGATTGTTTGGATCGATTACCTGTGGTAGGCCATTCATCAGACTGAAGGCTGCGTTGGCGACCTTCCAATCACCGACTTGGCCGCGGGCGTCTGTAAGCCGGGCGCGAACGTCATAATCTCCACTGGCTGCTGTGTTAACGGGTTCAACTGTGAACACGTAGCGCTCATACTGAGTGCCTGGGGCGGTTAGACTCGTTGGTGCATCGACCCAATCAGAACTCCATGAACTGGTACCTGTTGGTGTAACTTCGAACTCCGCGGTCATGGTCGACATTGTGTCGACACCATCTCGTGGATTTCCAGTGACATCGAAGTCTAGAGAACCTCCGCGTGGAATTGCAATATCTCCGTCAGCCATCGGTGTGTCTGTAGATGGTGTGAAGTCGTGCTCGATGTAGCTCATCTGAACATTGTTTGCTCCATTACCGTCACCGGTTAGGCCGGTGATTTGAGCTTTGAATCCGGTTAGACCATTTGCAACGTTAACGATGCTTGATGTGTCAAATGTTGTGCTGAATGTCTGAGTGTTCGTTGAACCTGCTGCATTCGATAGTGTGTTGAGTGCTGTTTGGTCAAAGCACTGGTTGTCATAGCACATTTGGATGGTCCCGCCATCTGAATATGTGTCGGCCCCTGCGTTGCGGACTGTCACTTCAAGATCGAGTGTGTCGCCTGTCATGAAGCCGGGTGCGCCATCTTGGTTGTCAACAGTAAAACTGACCACTGAGATGTCGATTGGAGGTTGCATTGTGCCATCTGCTGCGGCATATACATCCTCTTGGAAGCTGCTTGTGCTCCAGTCGCTGAACAGGGCTGCTACGACGTTCATGTTGCTAGCGCCTTGTGCCACCAAATTGTTGGGGACCGTCCATGTTGTCGATGAGGAGCCAGCGGCGAGATTGATGGTTTCGAATCCTGTTCCGCCACCCACGCTGCCACTGTTGCTGGCGTATCCACCATTGTTGAGTAGCCAAGCTTCCCAGCAGTTGTGACCCTTGCTACCATCGGAATAAGCGTGAGAGTGGCAAACCTTCTCGGTCACCGCTGCATACAATTTGATGGATGATGCAGGGGTTCCTGAACCGATGTATGCTGCTGTAATGGTGACGTCAGATGTTCCATCTCCATTGTCACTCTGCCCAACATTGACTGAGTAATCAGCAGCAGTGGAGTGCATGTTACCACCGCTTGAGATGTACTGATCCCAACAGGTATTGGAACCGCAGCCGGTGTTTAGGGTGGCATCGCCGAAGGAAGTCTTCGGTGCTCCCCCGGTCTCCTGCAGATGGCTCACACCGTAGATTGGTGCGATGTTTCCAGATTCTGCATCTGCCGTATTACCGTAGGATGCACTGTGGTAAGAGATGTAGACATAGTTGTCAGGTAGGCTGTTCTTGGCCTGATTGTGTGCAGGGCTGCCGTAAGCATAGCAGTAACCACAATTGTCAGAAGTGATGTACTGTGCAAACACCGTGTGACCTGGGTTGGTCGGTGCGGCAAGGGGTTCTGCGAGTTCCAGCAGTTCTCGATCTTCATTTTCTTTTTCGCTGAAGTCCAATGCACCATTCATGGTCATCAAAACCATGATGGTAGCAATCATCAGAGTATTCACATAGCGTGTGCTCATGGTTCCTCCTGTAAGGAGGACCCTATTAATAACACCCATCTTGGGTCATAACGTGAAAACCCGCAAATTTGGCAAAAAAAGGGGTGAAAATAAGGTCAGTAGACCGATTGGAAGAGGTTGCCTTCAGCGATTGGTTCAAGTCCAACCATTCAGCCCAACAACTGAGGAGACTGTAGTATGGTCGATGATGGCTATCGGAGCGCCCTTCCTGACCCTGATGAAGAGGAAACGGAAGAATGGCGAGAATCGATTCTCTCCGTCGAGGAAAATCTAGGCCCTGCTCGCGCCAGATACCTATTGCAAGAAACCGTAACTGCAGCGAATTCAGTCGGCGTTCCACTCGGTGAGTTGACCCAAACTGCTTACGTCAATACAATCCACCCAGAAGATCAGGCAAACTATCCTGGAAACCTACAGATGGAAGAAAAAATTCTCAACGTCATTCGCTGGAATGCAATGATGATGGTCACTCGTGGAAACAAATACTTCGAAGGAATCGGGGGTCACATCTCAACCTACGCGAGTACCTCACACCTTTGGGAGGTTGGATTGAACCATTTCTTCAAAGGAAAGGATGGCGATGGAAATGGGGACCACGTCTACTGGCAAGGACATGCGAGTCCTGGTCTGTACGCTCGGGCATGGATGGAAGGACGAATGGATGAAGCAAGAATGGAAAACTTTCGCCAAGAGGCCTTCAGTGAAGGATTGTCATCATATCCTCACCCGCGCCTAATGCCCGATTATTGGGAATATCCCTGCGTTAGCATGGGGCTTGGAGCAATGACTGCGATTCGTCAAGCTCGTTTCAATCGCTATCTACACAATCGAGATTTGGTTGATACTTCAGAAAGTACCACTTGGTATTTCATGGGAGATGGGGAATCTGATGAACCTGAATCACTCTCCGAATTGACACTTGCGTCACGAGAAAAATTGGACAATATTGTGATGGTAATCAACTGCAATTTGCAAAGATTGGATGGACCGGTTAGAGGTAATAGCAAGATTGTCCAAGAACTTGCAGCCAGATTTACAGGAGCTGGTTGGAATGTCATCAAATGCCTTTGGGGTTCTTCTTGGGATGATTTGTTTGCCAAAGACATCAACGGTATTTTGGCCGCGCGTCTAGAAGCCCTTGCAGATGGTGATGAACAGAGGATTATGACGGCTGACGGAGCTACGATTCGTTCTGATCTGTTCAACACGCCAGAACTTGCCTCGATGGTATCACACCTCTCCGATTCAGATTTGGAGGATTTGACCAATGATGTCGGTGGGCATGATCCCGTCAAGATTTACGCTGCATATTCAGCCGCAAGAGAGCACAAAGGAAGGCCAACTGTAGTACTGGCACGGACCATCAAAGGTTGGGGATTGGGTCCTTCGTTTGCGGGAAGAAATTCCACGCATGGGAAAAAGAAAGCCGACCAAGAAGTGCTGCAATTCATGCGTGACGATATGGGGTTGTCATTTGGGGATGGGGAACTTGAGAAATTACCCTACCTACAACCAACGAATTTCCCCGATGAGGTCGACTATCTGCTTGAACAGCGTCAGAAATTGGGTGGGTTTTTGCCTGAAAGGCGCGACCATAAGATGGAACTCACAACACCGGATGATGATGCGTATGCTGAATTTGATGACGGGACAAAAGGCAGCCTTGAAGTTAGCACTACGATGGTCTTTGTGCGATTGATGCGGAGTTTGATGAAAGCGGATGGTTTTGGAAAACATGTTGTCCCAATCGTTCCCGATGAAGCCAGAACATTCGGTATGGATCCACTGTTCAGCGAATTTGGAATCTATGCGCCAGAGGGACAATTGTACAAACCTGTTGACCATTCTGTTTTGATGAAATACAAAGAGAGTAAGAGTGGTCAAATTCTCGAAGAGGGGATTAACGAAGCTGGTGCAATGTCGACATTTATTGCCAGTGGGACATCATATTCAACTCAAGTTTGCGCCACGATTCCATTCTACATCTACTACTCGATGTTCGGATTCCAGCGTGTTGCCGATTTGATTTGGTCAGCGGCGGATAGTCGTGCGAGAGGGTTCCTCATCGGGGCGACTGCTGGTCGAACCACACTCAATGGTGAAGGTTTGCAACACCAAGATGGGCACTCACATCTGATGGCGATGACCAACCCTGCAGTACGCGCTTGGGATCCGGCGTATGCTTACGAATTGGCGACGATTATCAAGCACGGAATTGAGGAGATGTGCAACGAACAAAAGGACGTGATCCACTACATTACTGTCTACAATGAAAATCACCCAATGCCGGCCAAGCCATCTGGTGCTGATGAAGGAATTCTGCGGGGCCTCTACCGGTTGAGTGGAGGCGATGGTGCTGATGCCAGATTACTCGGTTCCGGACCGATTATGCTCCAAGTTGAAAGAGCGGCTGAAATGCTGTCTGAACGCGGTGTTTCTTGCGAAATTTGGTCGGTCACCTCCTATGGTGAACTTCGGCGTGATGCTGCTGAAAGTGAGCGCTGGAATCGACTTCATCCCAGTGAGGATGAGCGCTCATCATGGGTCGCAGACCATTTGGACGATAGCGTAGGTACAACCGTTGCAGTGAGCGACAATATGATGGCGGTACCAGACTTGATTCGACAATGGGTCGGCGGAGATTATGTCGTCCTAGGTACCGATGGTTTTGGACGCTCAGATACGCGTGAGGCACTTCGAAGATTCTTCGAAATCGATGCTGAGCACATCGTACTCGCAACTCTTTCTTCATTGGTTCGTCGAGGGAAGATTGAAAGCAAAATCTATGATGATGCCGTCAACGATTTTGGCGTTGCATTTGAGCGTGATGATATCACTTCGATTTAGATATTGGTGGAGCCCAACCGCCGGACTTTCGGCCGTGATCCAAGAGATGCCAATACAGCGCCACTGAGGGTTTATTTTCTGGATTGCTTGTGATTATTTTCGAGTTTCTCTTCCAAGCGGGTTTTGCAAAAAGAGAGAATGGGAATAGACTCAATGCCGGACCGCAAGCAGGTCCAATCATTGTGGTGAGCCAAGGTCGTTCAGTGATTCCACATTCTTCCATCGATTGCTGGACCTTCGACCAATCACCACCCATTTTTCGATTGACCCATCTCGATGGGTTGACAGACGAGTCCAATCGGAATCCCGCACCCGCCAATGGTCCTGCCATCCAAGATTCAACGTACCCTCCCGGTGCTCGAAACCAAGGACGCCAGGATTCTCCAGCATAAGCAGATATTCGATCTCTTGCAGCGACCAGCATTTGAGAAAAGGACTCGATGTCTTCGGGCCACGCAGACCAACAACGATGCCCCCAACCATGGCAAGCAACCAAAATATTCGGCATTGACAACATTGTGTCCATTCGTTTGGTAAATTCTGGACAATCGAGTTGCTCAGCGATAAGGAAAACAGTGACTGGTGGGCCCTCTTTTGCCCATTCGATGAATCGATCCGTGGCCTTCAGCAATCGGCTTGTAGCACGATACCCCTGAGTGTGCCAACTTGGCATTGGTTCTGAGGAGCGGTTTGGGTGCCCGCGGTTTGATGG
>CALCEF010000238.1 GCA_937901365.1 uncultured euryarchaeote
TTGGAAGATTTGGCAGGGGGCATCCGTTCCCGAGGTAAGGCCAAGTTGACACCAGCCCAAGCTACGAAAATCGTCACCGAGGCAGCGAACCAATTTGCACGCGCGTCCGTAGATCCGTTTGAAGCGGTGGGGATTGTAACTGCACAATCGATTGGCGAACCGGGAACACAAATGACCATGCGAACATTCCACTATGCCGGTGTGGCGACAGTCAACGTAACACAGGGACTGCCTAGAATCATTGAGATTGTTGATGCAAGGAAATCGCCAGATACCCCTACGATGAACATCTATGTTGAGGAATTGAATGAGAAGGGTAAACCCCTAGCAACCGATGAGAACGCTGTTCAGAAATTGGCAGCATCGCTTGAAACAACTACAACTCAGGATATTGCAGATATCGATGTTGAAGTCGCTCAGCGCTACATTATACTGAAACTAAACAATTCTCACCTCAAGTTGAAGAACATGACAGGTGCAGAAGTCCGTGACAAATTATCTCGAGCCCTACGTCTGTACATTGCTGTAGAGGACGGCTCCGAAACAAAACCAAAGGTTCTGAAGATTATTCCTGGCGTGGCGAAAGAGGACGATTTGAAGGATATCAATGAAAATCCACCAACCTACACAGAACTTTTGCAACTTGAAGAGAAGATTAAGACACTCCGACTCAAAGGGGTCAAGGATATCGATCGTGCCAACGTTCAGAAGACCAAAGATGGCGAGTACTACATCTCGACAATCGGTTCAAACCTTTCCAAGGTCTCTGATTATCCAGGTGTGGACCGGAGTCGAACATATACCAACAACATCATGGAGATTCATGATTACCTTGGTATTGAAGCAGCCCGTCAAGCAATCATCAACGAAATGATCCTCACTCTAGAGGGCGCTCGTTTGGATGTCGACGTCCGTCACCTACTCCTGGTCGCAGATGTGATGACCAGCGAAGGCGAAGTTCGCGCGATTGGTCGCCATGGTGTATCTGGAACCAAGCACAGTATCCTTGCTCGAGCAGCTTTCGAAGTCACAGTCAACCATTTGCTACAGGCTGGAATTATCGGAGAGAGAGACAATCTCACCGGTGTCGCCGAGAACATCATTGTCGGTCAACCAATCGCACTTGGAACAGGTAGTGTAGAATTGTTCTACATCCCTGAAAATGAGTAATATTCACCCATGAGAAGCAATAGTGGAGAATGGAGGAAATAGAATGGAACTAAGCAGAGAACTGAAGACTGCAATCAAGACTGGTGATTTGACTTTCGGTCAGAATCAAGCATCCGATGCTTGTGCTGAAGGCAAGGCAAAGTTGGTCATTTTTGCAGTCAATTGCCCGCAAGAATACATCGATGGTCTTCGCGCAAGACATCCAGATGTCCCAATGCATCGGACCGATTTGGTCAACCGAGAATTGGGCGCTGCATGCGCGAAACCATTCCCGATTAGCACGATCTGTGTTCGGGGTGAAGGCGGTAGCGAATTGTTGAGTCTCCAGCCGAATATCGAATAAGTGTTCGAAAATCATCCAATCGGTTGATTTTGAACGGAGTGTTCAAGTTAGGTACGGTCGCCAAAGGCGACCATGGAGTCCTTGATTCGGGATTTGCTCAGTCAACTGGGCGCATCTTTGGAACCATCTCCTCCACACACCCCTTGTCCTGGAATTTCCCTGTTAGGCGTCCTAAGCCAATCTCCAGCAACACGCAGTGGACCGAAATTGACGATTGGGACTCACGTGTGGCATGCACATGACGGGTGGGCGCCACTAGACCACCTTGAAATTGAGAGATGGTTGGTCGATGCACCAAATGGAACACATTGGCTTCTTTCTGAACGACCTCTTAGATTGGAGCAGCGTCCCCAGCGGACAGGTGTCGACTATGAAATATGGGGGCCAGAGAAATTCGCACAATGGTTGGGAAATGCTGTACTGAATGGCGACTTGAATGCCAATATACCTCAAACTACACCACCATCTGTTGTTGAGATAGAGGAAGTTGAGAGAACACCCCCTACTCAGAAAATTACTGGGCCATCAGCCCTAAGACCACAAATTGAATTAGAATCTGTTCTGGAAAGGTTGACTCTTACTCATGCGAAACCTCGCCCTGTCCTTCTAAGTGCTAGGATTTGGGTTGTGACTGGAACTCTACGAGGTCCTGATGATTCCGCTGATCGGTATTGGTGGGAATTACTTGAAGACCCATTCACAGGAGAAATTGACCACATTGGCCAAATCGAAACACTTGATTTCATCCCTAATCTGGAAAGAATTGAGCCGAAATTTTGGGTTGAAGAATCGGATATAGCCCCCAAATTGGCCAGTTTGTGTGAAGAACGCAGGCATTATACTGTAACTGAATCTACAGGGGAAACTCAAGTACAGGGTAGTGTTCTTCAATGGTGGAAATTGGATCCATCAAGTGCTGAAATGACACCTCGCTTGGCTCTATTACCAGCTTGGCAATTGCAAATTCCTGAACGAGGAACTGCCCTAGTACACGGTTTGACTGGGCAATTGATTCCAATGCCATAATCAGGTTAGGACTTCGTCCAGTCGATCCTGCTCGACAGCTTGACGAATTTCCATGGCAATTCTTCGGCCACTACTCATAGGTTTCCGCCATGTGGCATTTCCATAGGGGTGTCCCACATTGACATGGACATTTGTGCCACCTCCCAAACGTGGGGCTACGTCATAGATGTAGTAATCCATATCCTTGTCGATACATGTTTGCAAACAGAACGGGCCTATGATTCCAGGGTCATAGTGCTCTTTGCTGGCAGTAATGAATTTCTCTCCAAGTTCAAACGCCTTTTCGAGCAGACTCTCTCTTATTGTAGCGGTGTTGTGCCCCACCACTGTCATTTCGGGAATTTGTTGGTGGGCTGGCATCGACATTTGCTGCGGTGCAGGTAGCCGGACATGACCATCCAATGAGGATTCAAATCTCCAGTCTACACCCAACAACTCAAGTTTTGGCATATCATCAGCGAGTGGGCTGTAGAAGAAATTCAAGTTGAAGACGGGCCCAATCACATAACGCTCAATTCTAGCACCATCGAGACTTGCTTGATCAATGACTCCCTCTTTGAGCAAGGTTGTTGCCTTTTGTGTATATTCTTCAAACGATGAGCAAGTGAAGAAACCTCGCTCAAGTTTCTTTTGTGCATGGTGCAACTTGACAATAGCCAAACAGTCGATATCCTCTGGGTTTTCGATTGCTTCAGGATATGGTAAGCCAGCCTGCTCTAAAATCCAATAATAGTCCTGCTCTTCCGTTCTTTCCTCCATGCGCAGCATATTCCTACTACCGAATAAGGGTACACGGAAGTCGTTTTCTACACTCTCTATTGAACTGTATGATGTGAATGAGCGGTTTGGAATGTACACAACATTTCGTTCTCGCATCTGCCGCTGAAAGTCAGGATCCATCACATCATTGAATGAGTTGAGTACGATGGCTTTGTCGACCATACCTCTGACAACTCTGCCCGAAGAATTGCGCTTGGTTCGAAAATAATCTGCATATGTCTTCTCTCGACCTTTTTGACAATATGCAACCGTTGGAAATCCTTCTTCAATCGCACCATCACAGATATCCAATGCACTGTGACTAGCGGTCATTCCAATCCGCAATTTTAGACGATCATAATCTTCAAGAATAGACTGAATGTCATCATAACCAATCATTGCCTCAATCACCACCCCTTTGCAGGGCCATCAACTCATCTGTGTCCAATGTTTCGCCAGACATGAGTTTCGTCATAAGGTCCTGAACTTCGACTCTGGTGGATGTACCTCCCTCTTCAGCACCAGTGGCTCTATTTTCGATTGCCCGCTTGATATCTAGAATTGAGTGTAGGCATCTCAGACTGACAATGTAGGTTTGATGTGCACGATCCGCTTCACGCTTTGCGCGACGAACTTGAGCCTGACTGGCATCAGCCTTCTCTCTCAATGAGTCGACTTCCTCACTCAATCTCAGCATGAGGTTGTGTGCTTCCTGAGCAGTTTCCTGAGTACTTACAACAATTTGGTGACATGCTTCTTGAGCATCAATAGCTTCACGGAGTTTCTCCCGAGCCTCTTTCAGTTCAACATTGGAATCTTCTTTCTCAGCCATATCGCGAAGTTTCCTCTTCATTGCTTTCATGCGCTGCATGGCCTTTTTCTCGTT
>CALCEF010000239.1 GCA_937901365.1 uncultured euryarchaeote
TGGGTAGAACATCAAAATTGGAAATGGCAACTCCATCCTGCAGGCCACGTTCCTGGTGCGGCAATGATTGAAATTGAAACTCCAAACCACCGCATTCTTCACTCCGGTGACATGGACACAAGAGATGGTCCCAATGTAAACGGAGCCAAACCAGTCGAATGTGACATCCTCTTACTCGAAGCCACATATTCTGGTAAGGAACACCCAAATCGAGTCGAAGAAGAAGCCCGCTTCGTCGCCAAAGTGGTTGAGGTTGTAGAAAGAGGCGGCATTGCAATTGTCCCAGCATTCGCAAGCGGACGAGGCCAAGATATCCTTCGAATCCTTCACAGTTCGGGATTCGATCTCAATGTTCACTACGATGGAATGGGAAAAACCGTTTCACAAAAGTGGTTGGAACACCCCGAACATCTTCGTGATGCCGAAGCATTCGATGATGCATTCAGGTGGTCTCGCCGAGTCCGTTCAAAGTCAGATCGCAAGCGAGCGTTGGAAGCCGATGTAATCGTCACCACAAGTGGCATGCTTGATGGGGGACCAGCCCTGTGGTATCTCAATCGGTTGCGAATGGACAATCGCTGTGCAGTTCTATTCACAGGATACCAGGCTGAAGGTAGTGGGGGCCGACGTCTCATCGAGAAAGGAAATCTCCCCATCTATGGTCATAATGTCGAAATCGCCTGTGAAATCGATCGGTTCCAACTTTCCAATCATGCAGGACATTCAGAATTGGTCACCTTCGCAGAAGCTTGTAACCCCAAGCATGTGATTTTGTTCCATGGCGATCCTGAAACCAGGCCACTTCTCGCTACAGCATTGGAAGAAAAAGGAATGACAGTTCATTGTCCAAAGAATGGCGAAAGCATCCACATCCAATGAAAACCAACCCCCCAATCATTGATTATGGGTGGACAATAGGGAGGGGTATGGCCCGCAAGGCAGCAAACCCAGGTGGTGGCAAGAAGAAGCGCCGACGCCGAAAGATGAGGCTCACACTCAAATCTCGTGGATTGAAGAAAGATCAGGGTTATGCTGACAAGGTTGGATGGAGTACTGCAAAGCAGGACACACCTGAAGATACAGGACCAGTCGAACCTCAAGTGGTCCGACATCAATGCACAATGTGTGGTGCGATGAATCAGATTCCAAAGCCCAAGCGTGCACGTTACAAGGTTGAGTGCGCAAATCCAGATTGTGGCCACGTCGATGAACTCGGCGCGCTATAATATTTCGAAAAGACGCTTCGCCGCTGCGAAGACCAACACGACAACCAACAATTGCCGAATCATATGTTGTGGGGCGATTTCTGCACCATATCTCGAGCCAATGAAACCTCCCACAAGTACGGCTCCTGCAAATGGCAACAACACCTCAAGATCGATTGCCAATTGATTGGAGAGCGCAGCACCACTCAATCCTGCAAGGGAATTTACCCATACAAATAGGGCCGCAGTTGCAGCAGCCCCCTTCGGTGTTGCCCACTGTTTCAACAAGAGAATAGGAGAAAGGAAAATCCCACCCCCAACCCCCACAATGCCACTAGCCAAACCAATCGTTCCACCGACGGGGGTCGCGATTTTCCATGTAGGCACCCCATCGATTCCCACATCATCAATTCTAACAGTAAACAAACGCCAAGCTGCAGCCACCAAACAGACAGATAGCAATAGATCGTAGATTGCACCATCCACCAACAAATAGCCACCCAACATCGCAAAGGGCACACTCGCGACGATGAATGGAACAGTCAATTTCGGTACGTGATGGCCCGCGCGATGGAAGTGCCAAAATGCGATTGCAGCCACCACTAGATTCAGGCACCAAGCATGCTGTTTGAGCCAAGCAGATTCCATCGTACCGTATGTGGTCAACGAAAGGATGGCAAGGTAACCCGACGCCCCACCATGACCAACACTAGCGTAAAGCGCAGCCACACAAAAGAGAGCGAACACGATTGTAATCAATCCCAAATCCACAACGGGCCGCTCACGCCGTCGAACTCAAACCCATCGTCACCATCGGCTCCCCATGGAGACCTTCGTCACCATCGAGCGCGCCTTGGCAATTGCTCGCGAGACACCAGTCAGATTCACGACAGAGAAAGTTTCCTTGAATAAAGCACACAATAGAATCCTCGCCCAAGATTTGCAATCTAAAGTCGACGATCCACCCTTCGACAATTCGGCGATGGATGGGTGGGCAGTTAACAGCAAAGGAACCACACCAAGAGATACTACGGGTTACTCCACAGTACGTGCAGGCGACCATGACCCCGAATGGCTCACCGAAGACGACGCAGCCTGCCCCATCATGACAGGCGCCCCAATCCCTCCAGGCGCCGATGCAATTGTGATGAAAGAAGATGGGGTAAATGGCAAAGCCCACACAAATTTCATCCGGAAACGAGGTGAAAATTTCCTCGAAGGAGACACACTCTTAGAAACCGGTCAATTGATGACCCCATCAGCCATTTCTCTTGCCGCAACAATGGGCTACGAAACAATCCTTGTCCGCTCCAAGCCGAAGATCGCAGTCATCAGTACGGGAGATGAATTGATTGCCCCTGGAAATGGATTGGAGTATGGCCAAATCTATGAATCAAATTCGTATGGATTGTGTGCACTTCTGGAGAAGATTGGTTGTATAGCCATACACCACAGTGTGGTTGAAGACAGTATTGAAGGTTTGAGAAACACACTGAACTCACTTGATTGTGACGCTATTTTAACCAGCGGTGGTGTTAGTATGGGTGAATTCGATTACGTTCGAAAACTAATGGAGGAAGAAGGAGATCTCCATTTTTGGAAAGTCGCTATGAGGCCAGGCGGCCCACCATTGTTTGGAACATGGGATGGAACACCTTTGTTTGGTTTACCTGGAAATCCTGTGAGTAGTCATTTGGTATTCACGATGATTGTCGCACCGTGGCTTGCCCCTGAAGTTCCATTGGCAAAAGAAGTCAGGGTCCGAATGAAAGATCCAGTCAAGGGCGCACCTGGTAAAGTGTGCCTGCGACGGATCCAGATTTCACCGGAAGGTGACGAACTGGTCGCCACCACCCACACCCATCAAGGAAGTGGTAACATTCACTCATTGGTCGCACACAACGGCGTCACATACCTGCCACCAGACACGGGAGCAAACGCTGGAGACATCATCACCGCCCTATGGTTCCATTAGAATGAGTTCAAGAACGAGCGCGCCAACGCCCGAAATATGCCGGGCGACGAGGGTTGGATTGTGGTACGTGGTGCACGTACCCACAACTTGCAAAACGTCGACGTCAAAATTCCCCGTGGAAAGTTCGTCGTCGTGTCGGGAGTATC
>CALCEF010000240.1 GCA_937901365.1 uncultured euryarchaeote
ATGATGCGCGCGAGATGGAAGTCGTCAAAGAACTGGCGAGAAAGGCCTCATTTTCCGATGAGGATCTGGAGAATCTATACGATTGGATTGACGAAGGTTGGGCCTGGATGAAGAAAGGTCGCAATGTGCTCTCTTTGCCAGAGGACATCCACCACTGGGGCACCGTATACGAGGTGTAATCAAACCGTATGAATTGCGTGTCCCAGAGTTTTGAGCACTCCTTCATGGAAGGATTCTGACATCGTAGGGTGCGCGTGAATGGTTCCAGCAATGTCTTCGAGAACAGCACCCATCTCAAGCGCGAGCGTAAACTCTCCCGACAGTTCACTGACGTGACTACCCGTTGCTTGGACACCGAGAATCACATGGTCTTCTTCGCGCGCGACCACGCGCACGAATCCTCCAGTCTTCTCCGCCTCCATTGTCAGGGCACGACCGTTTGCCGCAAGTGGGAATTTTCCAACGATGATTTCTTCACCCGCATCTTTGGCTTCATCCGGTGTCAAACCAACACAGATGATTTCTGGTTCTGTGAATACGATTGCAGGAATCGCAACAGGATCGAATGATCGCTTGTGGCCTGCAATAATCTCAGCCACCATTTCTCCTTGAGCACTTGCACGATGTGCGAGCATGGGTTCGCCAGATACATCTCCAATCGCATAGACACCGCGCATCGAGGTTTTGCATTGGTCATCGATTCGGATGAACCTTTCATCCGCATCCATTCGGAGCCCCATCTTCTCCAAACCCCATCCGCGGGTATTGGGTCTTCGTCCAACGGTTACGAGCACTTTGTCGAAGCTTTCAGATTGCATTTCCCCATCTGCATCCTTCCAAGTAAGTATGACCTTACCATCCTTGACTTCGGCTCCTTGAGCCAGACAATTGACATGTGTGGTCACGCCATTCTTTCGCAACCATGTCGTCAAGGGTCGGCGCAATTCGTCATCGAAAATTGCCAGGACTTTGTCCATCCCTTCAATCACGGTCACCTCAGAACCGAGTCTGCGTAGAGCGATGCCCAATTCAAGGCCAATGTAACCCCCACCGATCACTGCTACTTTCTCAGGAAGTGCATCCAAATCCAACGCGCCGGTCGATGAGCAAATGTATTCTTCATCGAATTTCATGAAGGGCAATTCGATTGGAATTGAACCTGTTGCAAGGATGACATTTTCCGCTTCGATATTGACAGGGCCATCTTTGGTCTCCACAGTGCAATGCTTGGCATCCTTGAACGTGGCCCAACCGGAAATCAGACGTGCACCTGCATTCTTGAGTAGATGTTCGACGCCCTTGTTGAGTTTGGTAACAATCTCATCTTTCCAAGAGACCAATTCACCCATGTTCAATGAGACTGAACCATCGATTTTCATCCCCATGTGACCATCGACATGCTGAGCCAAGTGGTCCATTCTTTCAGCCGCATGAATCAGGGCTTTGGACGGAATGCATCCGCGAATCAAACAGGTCCCTCCTGCTTTGTCGCCTTCTACAATCACGGTATCCAGTCCGAGTTGAGCGGCCCGAATGGCTGCTACATATCCACCTGGGCCTGCGCCTACGACCAATACTTGGCAAGAGATATCGTCCATATTGTCCACCTCAGAGAATCGAGATTGGGTGCTCGAGTAATTTCTTCAGACCTTGAACCAAAGCAGCTCCATCGGCTCCATCGACAACTCGGTGATCCCATGAGGAGGACAGATTCATCATTCTTCGAATGGTGATTTTTCCATCGATGACCACAGCTCGGTCAACCGCTTTGTGGACGCCAAGGATTCCAACCTCTGGATGATTGATAATCGGTGTTGCACCCAAACCACCATCGCGACCTAGGCTGGTAATTGTAAACGTCGAACCAGTCAAATCATCCAAACCAGCGCTTCCATCGCGTGCCGCGGTTGCAACTCGCAGAAGTTCTGCTCCAGCCTCCCAAATGGTCTTCGCTTCTACGTGTTTGACGACAGGAACATACAGGCCTCGATCTGTTGTTGTGGCAATACCGATGTTGATTGCACTGTGAATCGACAACATCCCGTTTTCATCATCAAAGGTAGCATTGCAACCTCCATGTTCGCCTTGGAATAGTTTGACCAACGCCTGCATGATGAACGGCAGATAGGTCAACTTTGGTTGATCTTCAGTTCGATTGGCATTCATCCATTGCCTGAGGGTTTCAAGATCGGTTACATCGACTTCTTCGAAATACGAGAAGTGTGGAATTGTGGTGTAAGATTTCGTCATCTGTTCAGCGATCTTCCTACGCAGGCCAACGACGGGAACTTCGGTGAC
>CALCEF010000241.1 GCA_937901365.1 uncultured euryarchaeote
CCACCCTGGTTCACCACTAGATGCGTTTTGAATCGCCCGTACGGAATCTATTGGTGCGCGATTTGCACCTAACGTAATGGCGAAGTGCTTGGAATCAGAATTCGTATTCACAATGTGACAAAATTCGGCGACCATTTGACATGGGTCAGGTTGCTTGTATCTACCTTCTTCATACGGCCCTAGGACAACTTGAGCGTGCACAATTTTGCTTAGCAAATCTTCTGTTACTGGATCATCAAACAGGTCCGAATGCATTGAAGGTACGATGACTATTGGTACTGAACGACCTCTTGCGGCTGAACAGGCCATCAACAGTGGATGATCCATCATACCATTCACATATCTAGAGATGAAATTTCGAGATGCCGGTGCCACCAAAATCGCATCAAATCGATCAAGTTGGGACATCTCTGGCGTCCAATCTGTAATCACATCACCCTGAGAGGCCCATCCGACAGCGAGTGGGGTGATGACCTTCGTCGCTGCTGTTGTCATCATTACGGTTAGTTTAGCCCCATGTCGCCGCAGTTCACGACAAAGTCGTACGGTTTCGGTGGCTGCGATACCTCCCGTAATTCCCAGCGCAACATGTTTGCCAGCCAAGGCTGTGCTGTGGAAGTCCACACCGGTATCGCTCGGCATGATTGATGGTCACGTCCCGCCTTCATGAATCCATCCTCTGTGCATTTGCGATGGAAAGAACGATTTCAGTTCGCGTTATGAGCGTGGTATGGCGGACCAAAACGGGGTCGAAGAACTCGGTTTGGCACACCGCCAATCTGGTACGATGCTGATTTTTACACTTGCTTTGATCGGATTTTTGATTTTTGCAACATTAGGCGCTATTGTTGGAGTTATTATCGTAATTTTTCTGATTATTCCAATCCCATTTTGTATGATGGTTGTAAAGGCATATTTCAGAAAAGAAAAGTGGGCATTACCGTGGGTTTCAGCAATATGGATGATTGCAATCGGTTTGTGTTTCCTGTTGATGGTTGTTGAGTTCACTGCTGCAAGTCAGGGTTCAACAGGGGCTTGGGGGTTCGCCCAAGGACTACTGTTGCTGTATTTG
>CALCEF010000242.1 GCA_937901365.1 uncultured euryarchaeote
CGTCCGACTCCTCGAATTGATATTAGTGCGAGTAAGTCTTCTTTGCAACCGTTTGAAACTCGCTTTCGCATTACATCGAGCATTTCCAGCAAATCGACATCTGCTCTGCTCAACCCCGGTTCGATTTCGTCATCGTTGGCACAGATTTGCCGAGCAGCATTCATCAACCAATCCGCATGGTCAACTCGAACCCGGAGGTCACCGGGAGCTACACCCAATTCCCTTTCGATTTCTCGCAATGAATTCTCATCGATCCATTGATTCAATGTCCAAGCACTCTTGGCAAGACTTTCGGCTTCGGGCATGTAACCGAGTACATTGAGTTCATGACCGTCCAGAAGAATTTGATCCGACATTGCACTCACTTTGTGGGTCATCATTTGCATTTGTTTCCCGGTTGGCCACAGCGGTGGAAAATCAGGTGTACAGGTGACCAAATGGAGTAAAGCCCACGGGGAGATAGAGCGATCCTCAATCACCCTACAGAGGATTTTTCTGGCTTGACGAAGCCCTTCTCTTAGGATGAGTCCCGACAAGGGATCAAGATACAAACGGCTGACGCGTTCTCCAAATGCAGTTGCAGCATAAGTCATTGCAGGAGAATCTGGAACAATCTCTTCAGGTGGTGGATTCGAAAGGTCAACGGCTTTTTGGAATCCGATAACTGCCGGACGTTTTGGCCTTGGCTTTGAATCCACAAAATCCGCCACATCCACTCCTTCAATCGATTGCGCACTATGGGCCCAAACTGGCGTTTCGTCATTCCATTCTTCTTCCAATTCAGTTGGCTCAATTTCTGCCAAGCGTTCGATGACCGCGACATCTTCACCGGTTCGCTCAATAAATCGGTGAGTTGCTAACCAATCGATGATTTCATCAATTCGACCCTGCAACCAATCATTCTCAACACCATGCCCAAGGAACGTTTGTTGGAAAAACCGTCCAATTGCATCACGATCTCGCTGCCCCCCGGTGGCAATTGCTGCGAGTACATGGACACGCATTGCAGGATCTGCCGCCAATTTTGACTCAACCGCTTCAGGCTCTTGCTCAAAGTACAATTCTGCAATTTCATCAGCATGTTCGAGATGCCTTGCAATGAGCCATGCATCTCCAATCGTGTCATACTTCGGTCTCCCTGCTCTACCCAGCATTTGGTGAACCTCCATACGTGGCAAAGGTCGGCTGAGACCATCAGCCCAACGGGTCAAATCTCGGACAACAACACGACGTGCAGGTAGATTCACACCAGCCGCAAGCGTTGGAGTGGCACAAATTGTAAACAAAATTCTCTCTCGAAATGCAGTTTCGATGATTCGCCTTTGACTAGATGTCAATCCAGCATGATGGAAGGCAACTCCTCCTCTAATCGCATCAGCCAATCTCTCGCCCATCATCGTGGATTCTTCGCTGCCTTCAATTTCTCTAGCAATATCAGCCAAAGCAGCCAAGCGCTCTTCTACATTGATTCCGTCGGGTACCTCTTCAGGAGATTTCATCCACGTTTGCATTTTCTTGAACATCCATTCTCCGAGTTTTGTTGCACTCCCTTCAGCATAACGTCTGGTTCCTCGGAACACGATGATTTGGCCAGAATCAACAATTGTTGACAGCATGACATTCCTCAATTCGTCACCTTCATCGGGCAATTCAAACGGGGGTGGCAATGCCATTTTTTCTTGTTCAGGTCCTACTTGCAATCTTGGTTCCACCAACCCATCACAGACGGTTCCGTAACGGAGGGTCACGGGCCGCCAATCCGACTGTACCGTTTTCGCTCCTAGCCATTCTGCCATTTCTTTGGCGTTCCCCACAGTTGCAGATAGAGCCAAGATTTGTGCTTCCGGCCGTTCGTGTTTAACCCGAGCTAAATTGACTTCCATGGTTGGTCCACGACTTCGGTCATGAATGAGGTGTACTTCATCAGCAACCACAATGCTAACCTGATTGAGGAATCCATCTCTATTTCTCATCAATGAGTCGAATTTTTCACTGGTAGCAACGATGATGTCGGCCTCATCTAGAGACACGGTCTCTCCGGTGCGATCACCAATGGCCATCCCAACCGTGAGTCCGAGCGTATCCCCTGCTTGACGTAATTCTTCGACCTTTTCAGTGGCCAGAGCCTTGAGGGGAACAAGATAGAATGCCCTACTTCCGGGTTTGTCGACGAGCAATCGCTGAAGAATGGCTAGATATGCCACCAAACTTTTGCCACTTGCTGTGGGAATCGCTAGAAGCAAATTTTCTCCAGATAAAGCGATAGGCACCGCTTCAGCCTGTGGTGGGTGAAGACGAGTAATCCCCCACACCTCAGTGAGTAAATTGACCACATTAGGGGGCAGGTCGAGTTCCCGCACATCGTCGACCATGAATGGTGACCATCGTTCACCGCCCAAAAGGATACGGGTGTGGCGCCGCGTAAGTGTGAAGTGCTCTCGCAGTTCAAGAGGGTTCAATGGCAACCTCCGGTAGCGCCGAAAATGAGCTGGCATCCCGCCTTGCTCTCTTCGATGATGAACCAGATATCAATGACTGGTTTGAGGTGGCCCTCGGTGCCGCTATGGTGACGATGGGCTTGCACCAATTGTTCAATCCTGGAGGCCTCTTTGAGACAGGGGTCATGCAATGGCTTGGCGCCGCAGTCGTTTCTATGGGTTTCATCCTACTTGGACACGGAATCAAGGACATGCTACTGAAGGAAGTCAGAGATTCAATCGTCCGCTTGGAGATCGATGGTGGTGACAACAGTATTGACTATGGCCTCATTCGCGACGTTCTTCTTCATCCTGACAAATATCAACAACTCCTCTACGATGCCTATCAATTGGCATACGAAGACGGGATTCTAACCGAAGAAGAGATGGCCGAATTAAGTGCTCTTGCCAGAGTATTACAAATTCCCGAGAGAAGTGCTGCCCGAATGGCGACACGGGCTGCAATAGAATCCGCATTAGAAGACGATCACGTATCGGAAGCAGAACTCGATTTGATTGTAGGCGCCGCCCGTCCACTCGGACTCAGCGACGAACAATTGGCACGTATTGTTGAGGCGCTCAGGGATCATGACCTCGATGCAGAAGAACGTGCAATGCTCGACGAAATGTTGGGATCAATCCCAGATGAGGAAGATGATCATGATGGAGATGGAATTCCAGATGATCTTGAGAGCCATCTCGAAGAAGAATGATTCTTACCGATTCAGGATTTCTTCTGCTAGTGCCATTCCCTTTTCTCGGCGCTCTTTCTCGACAAACCCGGCACACACCAATACCACCAGTCCGAGTACTGCAACCCAGAAATCGTGAGGTATTAGCCCATTTGAGGATTCTATACCACCCGGTGTAATCAGGTCATTTGCATATACTTCACTCGAACGGATTGAGAGTTCCATCGCATCTATTCCACAATCACAAAACGAAACCGAAAACAGTTCGGGTTTTACCGCTTCAATCACCTGTTTCCAATCACTGGAAGTCACTGTATCTGGCCGACTAATCCAAGCAGGTGAATTGAGGGACCCCATTCCTGGATCCGAAACCATTTGCCAATCGATATGCAGCACATTTCCTCGAGGTTCCTCATCTACGATGAGGAGGGCTTCCAAGAGTAATAAATCAAGAGCCAGAAGGCGACCTGAGCGCAGAATAAATCGCACTTCATTGTCAGCTGAAAGCCGACCCTCATTCAACTTTCCAAATACCAGTCGGTCCAAATCAACCCCGTCGAGTTCAGAGACCTGCACTTGCCACCGCCCGTCTCCAAGGGGGTGAGCGGATTCGATTGTCAACATCAATTGCAGCCTCTCACCAGCGGCCACACCCATGAATCCACCATACCATTGTGGGCCAAATTGCCCTTCATCATCATTGATGATCCCTTGATAGATTCGATCGATTCTCTCTTCAAGAAGTTCATCAAAGGTCATTTCTCCAGGGTTTGGAGATTCATTTGAAATCGATACAGCTGGGGACACAATTCCGCCAAACAATAGCAATATAATCGCCATAGGAAGCATGAATCTAGGCAACCAAGGAGAAGATAATGGCATCAAATAACCGATGATTGCGACAAATATTCCGAGTGCAGCCATTCCCATCGTCAAGACACCTGCACCCGACGTATCGGTCGACTTATCCAATTGTCCAACTTGTGAAGACCCTGAGTCCCAAGTGGCATCACCCGAGAATTCCTCAGGTGTTGTACTACCTACGCCCAAGATCGATTGTGAACCAATGAAACTGTAGGACTGGTAATGGTCTTCCATCCCTGTCCAGCAAAGGGTGTGTTCACCTCCTTCTGGCTCACTCCACCGATATTCGTTGACGACGTTTTCACCTTCATACCGAGTTCGGATTTCGGGAGTATCCTCTGAATTTCCTTGTGCATCCATAAATTCTGGAATGGTGTGTGATTGTTCCACCTCAAGAGGGGTTACCGCCCAAGAAACGGTAACGGTCAGTGCACTCAGTTGCTCGTCGACATCAAACTTGTAACAATCCACATCACTGCTCATGAGACCCCCAAATGTAGTCACACCAACGAGTGTAATCGCTCGAGGTTCTGTTAGACTCGTGGGTTCATCGACGTTTGCAGCATCGGCATCGATACTCCATTCGATTGGCAAGACAATACTTGAATCTCCAGCAAGGTGCAATTCCCATGTGACCGGCTGATCGATATCGAATGAAATTCGCAAGAGTACTTGGTCCAGAGGCGATAGAATCCTTCCATTTGAGATATCCAATTCTTGATTTTCCAAAACGTATGGCCCCTGATTACCTGGTGGAGATGTGGGACCTGGTGCAGAAATTGTCCACGAATTCGTAGAAGGTCCCAAGATTAGTTCAATGTACAAATCTGGATGAGCCAGCCCGACTCCGTCTTCTTGGATTCTAAAATCAAAAACCATTGATTCCACAACGGTAGGAATCAGACTAACACTCGTCTGATCGGGCCGCATTGGGAATTCAAGCGTGACCGTGACGGGTTGGGCTGGATTTGCATCTCTTTCTTCTTCGCTGAGGACCGTATCTCCAACAGCTTGTGTCGACAATGAACAATCATCATCGGAACAAACGAGATTTAGAGTCTGATTTTCAGTGGACAAATCGGCGACAACTACTGGGGTTAACGATAACAAGAACAGGGTCAGTGCGATGAGGCCGGCCCTGCAATTCATGGCTCTTGGCAGGGCACCGAATGCTTAGGCATTCGGCTTATCTGGTCCGACTTTTACGTCAACCAATACCACCCGACATTCTCGACAACGATACCGCCCCATGCCTCTTCGGGTCCGTGGGTGTTCTTTGGAACACTGCGGACATGTCCACAACCATTTTGCCGCCCTCCTTCGCAAATGATTTCCAAATGATTTACCCATATTTTGGGCTTCAACATCTGGCCACAACGCCTCCAAGTTTCGAAAGGTTCGATCATGGCCTGCGAATCCTAGCGCATGCAGGTATTCATGATAGAGCAGGAATGCAGCATATCGTCGCCAATCTTCTGTCAATGCGGCTGGGTGAACATCGACACATCGGACATTCTCAGGTCCAGAGATTTCGGATTTCTTCACTCCTTTTTGATATCTGCAAACAGCATGGAGTCTTGTTGCATCTCTACGAAGTCTTCCGAGGGGGATTTTATGCAGTTGATCCACTGGAAGTTGGTCTAGTTGCGGAATTTGGTGCATTGTCACAACAACAGCCTTGGCAAGATTGGCCAAGACGTTTTCATCGCTCATACCCCTTCCTCAACTCCGCCGTTCATCAACATGACCGAGAAATTGGGCCTTACAGGCCCACCACAACATATTCGACCAATACCCGTTACGACGGTTGCCCATGGTGTCGAGTGGAACCCTGATTCGAATCGCCGTTCTCGCGGCTCTTGCGTCGATGTTGTTGGCTTTGGTACCAACCGCTGATGTCGTCGAATTGAACAGTGCAGATGAACCGATGGGGACCAGTGGCCGTAGTGGTCCCGATTTGGTTGTTGATTATCTATCAGCGTCGTGGACATCTGCAGATGCTGGTGATTCCAAGAGCATCAGCACGCGAATAAAGAACGAAGGAGATTCATCTTCAGGTTCTTTCAGATGGGCGTTGTATCTGTCGACGGATACAACGATTACAACCAACGATCTACAGTTGGATTATTGGACTCAGTCTAGCATTTCAGCAGGTAGCACCCGCTCGTCGACGAAGACTGTAACAATCCCCTCATCAATCACTGGAGGTTACTATTACGTCGGCATGATTGTCGATATCAATAGCCAAGTCAGCGAATCAGATGAGAACAACAACGACGACTACGATTCAGGCCGAGTCCATGTTTACGAATTGCCCGATTTGGTCCCTCGAACGACATCATCGTCGTGTCAGACACCTGCAACAGGTACCATTGGCGATTATCTCGATTCTTCGATTTCAATTCAATATGAGAACGATGTCTCTAGCAGTCATGGACAATCTTCGGGAACATTCTACTGGGCGATGTATCTCTCCACCGATTCCACGATTACAACCAGCGATACACAGGTCGGTAGTGATCAATATTCATCCAGTCTGTCCTCTGGGAGTTATCGAACAGACTCACTTTCAAGCAGCACTCGGATTCCATCGAGCATGAATGCGGGGACTTACTATTGGGGTTACATTCTGGATGTTGATTCCGATGTGGATGAGGCGAGTGAATCAAACAATGCTCGCACTTGCGACCAAATTACTCTGCAGGAAGATCTGCCAGACATTGAGGCCACGACCGTCAGCACATCAACATCTTCAGCAGTCATGGGGGATACGATTACAGTCCAGTATCGAATCGACAATATCGGTACGGATTATACGGGTTCATTCTATTGGAAATTGTATCTTTCAACCGATTCGACAATCACAACATCGGACACTTTTGTGGATGAATTCAGTGTCAGTTCCATCAGTGGCGGTTCCTATCGTTCGGGATATGAATACAGTGTGGCGATTCCCACCGGTATGAGTCCAGGTTACCATTATCTGGGAATGATTGCCGATAATCGCGATTCTGTAAACGAGTTGGATGAAACCAATAACATCGCCTCGTCGAGTTCACGAATTGATATTGAGGAACCAGCAGACCTCGTCCCCGACAACCCGTCGGGTCCTAACTCTGCCCAAGCAGGACAACAGGTCAGCATCTCTTGGAGGATTGACAATACTGGAGATGACGCCTCTGGTTGGTTCTATTGGGAGATGTACATTTCAACCGATTCAACAATTTCGACCAGTGATACAAAACTGGGTTCAACCCAACAGGCCAACAGCATTTCAGGCGGTTCGTACCGGAGTGGAACATACAGCCCTACATTGCCTAGTAACCTAGGTCAGGGTACGTATTATTTCGGCATCATCGCAGACACTACGAGCCGTGTTTCCGAAGGTGATGAAACCAACAATATTGAAGTTGGAAATTCGATCTATATCACGGTTCCAGATTATGATTTGGAGGCGACTTCGATTTCAGTTGATTCAGGATACAGACAAGTCTGCGAAGGTGCTGATATCTACATCTCGTTGAGTGTAACCAATCTGGGCACAGACAATGCTGGTGCTCACTACTACGAGGCTCTCGTTTCAACGGGTAATTCAGCCTCTGCAATCTATACTGGCACTTCACTCGGTTATGCAAGCGGAACCGCCAACGTGCCCTCATACACCCATTCGAGCATGTTGGCTACATTGCCAACAAGTATCACACCTGGCACCTACTATGTCGGCTTATACGTCGATTATGGCGATTACATTTCTGAAACCGATGAGAACAACAACATCGTCGCATCAAGCAGCGCTCAATTAACCGTTCTAGATTGTGGCCCCGACCTTGAACCAACATCTGTATCAGGACCGATTTCAGGAGTGAGGGGTGGCACGGCTCAGGTTTCAGTCCAAATTGCGAATGCTGGGATGGAGGATGCAACCAATGTCGATTACAGCATTTATCTTTCCAGTGATTCATCCATTACCGGAGGCGGAAATGATGTATTCATCGGTTCAGATGTGGCAAATTCAATCGCCCAGAGTGGATCATGGTCTGGAAGTGTCAATCTGGGTATACCTTCCAATCTTGGAGATGGCTGCTGGTATTGGGGCATTATCGTAGATCCAAACGATTCGATTCCGGAGATGGATGAGAGTAACAATGCCATGCCTTCAAGCGGACAGTTTTGCGTAGAAAAAGCCGACATTGTGATCGATTCAATTAGCATCCCAGAGGATGCAGTTAGCGGACAATCTACCTCTGTGCACATCAATATCAGCAATTCTGGTGGTTCAGATGCCGGTTCATTCGACGTTCGCCTGATGCTATCTCTAGATGCTCAGGCGGGCACCGATGATACACAGGTCGACAGTTTCCGAGTCGACCCGTTGGCAAGTGGTTCGTCAGTCGAAATCACACGCGTGGTGACAATCCCTGGGCAGCATGTTGGCCAATTCCATTGGGTGGTCATTGCAGATACATCATCTGAAATCGATGAGGACGATGAAACCAACAACGCTGCTGCAAGCCTCGCGTTTTCCATCTCGGCCCCAGCCCGAGATCTTCTCGCATCATGGGTTGAATCTCCACTTTCAGCCGAACCCGGCCAGACGGTTACAATCGAATGGGGGGCCGAAAATTTGGGACAGGAATCTCTCGGATTTGATGTCGAAATATGGCTCTCTGAAGATCGTTCATTGGGAACGGGAGATCTCCGACTTTCGCAATCCAGAGTCCCATCTCTGCTGAGTGGTTCCACAATGGCCGATTCACAGGTTGTCAACTTGGCAGGTGACGTACAGGGTGTATGGTGGGTCGTTCTCGTAATCGATGCGGGTGAAGAGCACTTTGAGGACGATGAAAACAATAACATCCGTTTTTCGAATTCTACACTCACAATTGATTCGAACAGCCCACCTCCTGCGGGAGAAACATTACCCGGTTGCGACGACCCTCAAACGGATGGCGATTTCGAATCAGATGCAGCTTCAACGAGGTCCTCAGCACACCATTTGGGTGCGAATCCGAATCTTACATTGGAGGGCTGCCTTGTTGGCTTAGATGTCGTCGATTGGTATGCAATCGTCATCGATTCAGGAAATCAAACATCGATTGCCCTCAGCGCAGAAGGGGCCCATCTTGAGGTTGCGGTCCTTAACGGAACAGCCTCGCTTGGTCAGGGTGAGGTCGATGATGAGATTAGATGGGTTACTATTTCCGCATTGAATGACGATTCAGAGGGCCTTGCTCTACTTTATCACGTTCGTGTGACTTGGGATCCAGCAACCCCTGGTGGTCCATATCAATTGAGATTTGTAACTGCCAATGCGAGTATTGAGACCGATTTGGTCCCACCGCCTGCACCCGAAATTACGCAGCTTGATGGGTGGACAAACTCTGATGAAATTATCATCCAGTGGCCACCGGTTGAGGATGACCTTTCGGGAACATCTCATTATGAAGTTCGCTGGGCTGGTGGCCTATGGGCTCCAGTGTTCGGAAATGAATCTGTAGTCAATCTCTCGATGCTAATGGACGGCAAATACTCATTCGAAGTCAGAGCGATTGACGAAGCCGGCAACATTGGCCCTGCGAATGCGACGTGGATTCGGGTTGACAGGAATGCACCCACAATTTCGATTGAACAGGTCGAAGCCAAACGGTCTCCCGTATCGAAATTGATTGTCGAATTGAATATCGATGATGGAGGGGGAAGCGGTCCATCAACAATCGATTGGT
>CALCEF010000243.1 GCA_937901365.1 uncultured euryarchaeote
AAGATGGGGACAGTGACAACGATGGATTGCATGACGGATGGGAATATCAGTATGGCCTCGACCCTCTAGATGCCTCCACCCTTGGCAATAATGGTGCAGCCGGAGACCCCGATGGTGATGGTCTCAGCAATCTACAGGAGTACACCTACCTTGAGCCAACCAATTGGGATTTGTCTAGCACCGCCAGTCTACTGGACAATGGGGTATGGTGGAATGGCACAGTTCCAGTTCGCAATTGGGATGAAGAATCCGCAATGCAAGCAACCCCTGGCCAAGGATCCGATGGCGCAGATGAGGACCCAATGGGTGACATCTGCAATGATAACATCGACAACGATTACGACGGACTGGTTGATTCTGCCGATCCTGATAATGACGGGGATTCAAACTGTGGTAGCGATGATGACGACGGTGACGGTGATATCGATGAAGACCCCGATGGCTGGGATACAGACAATGATGGAATGTCTGATGGTTGGGAAGTGGCCAATGGCCTGAATGCGACCAATCCTTCCAACGCAGACGGTATGTTTGGCGACCCTGATGGCGATGGTCTTGTGAACATTTACGAATACATGAACCCGTCTTGGGATACCAGTTCAAACGGTGTTGATTATTTCCAACCAGGTCCAGCAGGGAGTGGTCGAACCGAAACCATTTCTCCGTGTAATCCTGTTTTGGCGATAGGACCAGGTGGCTGTCAAACCCTCACCGCAGAGGTGGATGGTGTCATGACCACAAATCCAATGCAACCCGATACAGATGGTGACGGCCTCAACGATTCCTACGAAGCTCTGGTGCTACTGACCGATCCAACAGACGTCGATACTGACAGTGACGGTATCAACGACGGTGTTGAGGTTGGTGGAATGTATGGCAACCCTCCTCAGGCCAGCGATCCACGCGATAACAATACAGACGATGACTTACTCGATGATGGAGATGAAGACAAAGATGGCGATGGACTGGTAGGTGCCAACGAAACCGATCCTACTCGACGTGAAGACGCTGGCGATTTCGATAATGACGGTATTGAGAATTGGGAAGAAAATCTGACCTGTACTCTGTGGAACGTCTTCGATACAGACTTTGGTGGTGTTGGAGATGGTGATGAACGGAATTGGTCCCACGGTACAGATCCCTGTGATTCTATGATTGATTACTCAACTCTGATTGTCAGTTACAGCAGTTCGTTGCAACGTCTCACCCTTGCAAATGCCTCAGGTTTCAATCCCAATGGTGGTATTGGGTATTACAATGATTCAAACGGTCAACACACTTCATTCGCCTTTTCATCTGCACAATCAAACATTCTCTTTGGTGTTGCTTTAGCACCACCGGCAGGTACGACCGATGCGGTCCATCGAAACGGTTCTTGGTGTCACTTTGATGCGATTCAATCTGGTACGATTGGTTCAACCCAGCGACATTGTGACGATGATTTTGAGGATACAGATGGCGATGGTCTCGCAGATTGGCAAGAATTGATGGGTACATTTGGATTCACATCATTGCCAACTTCTGTAGATTCAGATGGCGATGGTGTCAATGATTACGACGAAGTCATGGGTGGTACGGACCCTATGGAGCCATGTGATAATAACATGGACACAGATGGGGATTTATTGAACGATTATTTCGAAAATAACACTGGGTGTCTTTTGGATTTCATCCCTGGTATTCTAGGAAATGGAAGTGCGGATTCGTATGTGACCGATTACATGAATCCTGATACTGACGCCGGTGGGGTTTGGGATGGCCAAGAATATCTTGATGGTACAAATCCGCAAAATGATCCTGGTGACGACCAAAACCCAATCGATACAGATGGCGATGGTATCCCTGACAGTGTCGAAAACATCACTGGCACCGATTGGCGCGACCCTGACACAGATGGCGGCGGAATGATTGACGGTGACGAGTGTCCACCTCCAATGTGGGTGTTCGGTTGTATCGGTGGTAATTTCAATCCATGGGACCCTTCCGATGATGTAATTCAGAACGAAATAGTCTTCTTTGCAAACAATACTACCTTCAGTGTAGACCCTACCCTTGAGCGCTTCTGGCGTGTTCACACTTTTGATTCGTATACGGGTGCAGCCTATGGAAAGAACACATCCACTCAAATTTGGACTCCGATGGCTCAAGGATTTGCTGATGACCAGTGGGTTGCCAACAATAGTTTCCACAATTCCACAGAGAGTTGGTCGATTGATTTCATGAATCCTGTGATGAATTCAAACGTCGCTCACCCCTATGCGACAACCAGCGTGATGGGTTGGGCTGATACCTTGGCCAACCTGAGCCATGGCAACATTACACATGACATCAAAGTCGAAGATGCTGGTGTTGTAGGTCTGTTTGTCGATGCACCTGAGATTTGGTATGAATCTGATGAACTCAACAATTCAATCGCCTACGCGGGCGCGGGCACGTACGCGATGGATTTACCTCCGGAATTCACTGATCCAACCCATCCATTCTCTGAAGTGTTGAACATCACCAACGATGTAATCGCTGCTGCAGGCGCCGTCAGCGCATATGACAAGGCTGCCGCGCTCCAAGATTTCCTTGTGAATGGCAATGCGACTATCGAATATCTGCGCAACCACGATGGCAGCGCTCTACCCATGGGTGAGGATCTAACATTCCACCTCATCGTCGCTGCGAAGGAAGGCCGATGTACCGAATACTCAACAGCGTTCACAACCATGCTTCGTCTGGCAGGATTGCCAGCTCGAAAGGTGACCGGTTTCAGCGGTGGGTTCTGGAACGGTCAAGGATATACCGTTACAGGTGGGAATACCGCATCTTGGTCAGAAGTCCACCTTCAGACCAATCCTGCTGGAAATTCA
>CALCEF010000244.1 GCA_937901365.1 uncultured euryarchaeote
TGCCAACAATTCGGCTACGACCGATGACCACAGCACGCTTGCCATTGAGGTCGACATTCGCCCAGTCCAACATTTGCATGACACCGGCGGGCGTGCATGGGAGGAGGCCGCTGGCATCGCCTTGAACGAGTCGCCCCAAGTTTTGGGCGTGGAATCCGTCCACATCCTTGACAGGGTCAATCAAATCGGTAATCGCGATTTCATCCATGCCGGCTGGAAGAGGGGACTGAACCAGAATTCCATTCACATCAGGGTCCGCATTCAACCGCTCAACGGTTGAAACCACTTCGGCATAATCTGCATCTGCGGAGATGTCGATTCGCGTACTTCGGATTCCGAGCCTCGCGCACGCGCGTTCTTTGGCACCGACATAAACGTGGGAGGCAGGATCATCTCCAACGATGACCACGGCCAAGTGTGGTGGAGAGGGTAAGGCTGCAATGCGCTCGGTCAACGAGGCTTCCACGGCAGCGCCGCAAGCATTGCCATCAATACGCGTCGCGCCCATGGTCGCGGGGGGACGCATCACGCACTTGAGCCTTCGGCGACTTCAAGAAGGGAAGATGGTTCGCCGATGCAGCGCCAACATAGCTTAGCTGGTAGAGCGGCTGATTTGTAATCAGCAGGCCGGGAGTTCAAATCTCTCTGTTGGCTCCAATCAAATTAATGGGTAAAGACCCTAGCAAGGCCACGGGGAGCCTATGCACGTCGTCACCGGAGCGTTCGGATACTCTGGTCGATGGATTGCCCATCAACTTCTCGAGCAGGGTGTGAAGGTTCGGACATTGACCAATGCTGTCGGGCGAGATGACCCCTTTGATGGTCAAGTTGAGGTTCATCCACTCGATTTCCAAGATCGTGAAGCGCTGGTGGAGTCCCTTCGCGGTGCGGATGTATTGTACAACACCTATTGGGTTCGCTACAATCATCAAAGCAAGAACTTCGAGCATGACTTGGCCACCAAAAACTGCAGTATTCTGTTCGAGGCAGCCAAGGAAGCAGGGGTCCGAAGAATCGTCCACTTCAGTGTAGCCAATCCAGAGAAAGCGCCCGGTTGGACCTACTTTGTCGGCAAGGTTGCCAGTGAGAAGTCTCTGCGCGAGTGTGGAATCTCCTACGCAATCGTAAGGCCCACCGTTCTGTTTGGCGGTGGACGCAACATCTTGGTCAACAACATCGCCTGGATGCTTCGAACCATGCCTGTGTTTGGCGTGTTCGGATTTGGCAATTATCCAATTCAACCCGTACACGTGCGCGACGTCGCGCGCGTAGCAATAGAGTTGGGCGCTGGAACTGAAGATGTGACCAAAGATGTCACCGGACCTGAGACCTATCGCTACAAGGAATTTGTCAAATTGATTGCAAAGAGCATGGGGCGCCGCCGGCTCATTCTACCGATTCCACCCCTCATGGGTTGGGTGACGGGGCGAATCATGGGCGTGTTCCTGAAAGATCTCGTCATCACGCGCGCGGAGATTCGTGGATTGATGCAGGGCTTGATGGCCTCAGAAGAGGAACCTCTCGGTGTAATTTCCTTCAGAGAATGGATCGAAGACAAGGGTTCTGAAGTGGGGCAAAAATACCACAACGATTTGAAAGAACGGCGATATTCCAAGTGAAAATCCAGCGGTGGGATTATCGTCTGCTTCTATCTTGAACACAGATATGACAGCAGCGAAGAATGTCTACGCCCTGATGCTTGCCCTCGTAATTGTGCTATCCGGATGCTTCGGAAATACCACGCCTGATGCCGACGGGCAACAGAGTACAAATGCAAATACAAACGTCTCACCTCTTATTGAAATTGGAGAATGGTCAGCAGAAACTGATGCATGGAATGCCACCCATTGGAATGTCACAATTTACCGGGCAATGACTGACATTGATGGCGTGATTGCAAGTGCAGGATGGGATTTTGATCTTGATGGAGTGATTGATTATCCGTCTACCAGCGCTCGTTCTGTTGACCAACTTTCGATTCCAGCAAGCAATTGGTTAAACCAATCAGCAATCAATGGTGTGATTAGTGATACAAAATTCACTACAATTTCATTTATCGCGATTGATGACGATGGCGACAGTTCGGGACAGTTAATCACATTGGATACTATGGTTCATCCTTACTGGCCTGGAGGGGGCACACCCAACAGCTACACTGCTGATGATGCAGCTGCATCGACATCGAGTGCAACAGATGAC
>CALCEF010000245.1 GCA_937901365.1 uncultured euryarchaeote
CCGAAGAGAATGCTAGCTTACTCAAGCGTTGCACACGCAGGTTACATTCTCGCAGGTATCGCAGCCATCGGAGCATTAGGACCTGGAGAGGGAAGCGAATTAATCGCCACAGCGATTATCTTCCACCTCGCCGTATTGGTGACCTTCAAACTCGGTGCATTCCTTGTCATCGCATTGCTTGAGTGTGAAGGCCGAGGTCACGAACTCGAGCACTATCACGGTCTTGCCCGTCGAGATCCATTGATTGCAATCTCAATGCTAGTGTTCATGCTTGCTCTAGCAGGTGTGCCACCGTTGTCCGGCTTCTTATCGAAGTTGATGATGGTCAGCGGCATCATCTCGAGTACAGTTGGTGACGTGGCGGGAGCCAGTCTTTCAGAAGCCATGGACTCAATGTCATGGGTATTTTGGCTGGCCATTCTAATCTTCATCAATAGCGCGATTTCATTGTTCTACTACCTGCGAATTTGTGTTGTGATGTTCTACGATGATACCGATCGAAACTTACGACTTTCACGCGCTCCGATGATTCGAATCGCAATCATGCTCTGCACAATGGGTGCAGTTGTATTCGGGTTTGGAATATTGGCGGATGTTCTCGCCGCTGCTGCTCATGATGCCGCATCGGCTCTGTTTGGTTAGGCGAATCCCTTCGATTCAACCCCTCTTTACCGCCTCCGTGTTTATGTAGGGTGGTCGATTCGGCCCCCTGTTACCATGGGACGACGTCGTGAGGAAACAGTCGATGAAGAGCTCTTAGCGGAGCTTGAAGGCGATACCAGCGATAAGATCAGAGTCGCCCTTCCAAATGAAAGAATCAACGAGATGTTTGCCATTGCTGACCAAATCCTTGGAGGTCGCAGGGTTCGCGTTGTCTGTGCAGATGGTGAGACACGCTTGGCTCGAATCCCGGGCAAGATGCGCCGCCGACAATGGGTCAGAGAAGGCGACCTAATCGTCATCCAGCCATGGGATTTCCAAGATGCAAAAGCAGATGTCAAGAAGCGCTATTCAAAGACACAATCTCTCTACCTTTCACGGAAAGGAGTTTTACCTGAAATCGTAGATGTATTTGGAACTGGAACCGAAACTTGGGATGATCTTGACGATGCTGGAATTTTTGACAGTGCGCCTCAAGATACACCTGTTGTTGAAGAATCGGAAGAAGGATCCGAAGAAAGCGAAGAGGCTGAAGAGAATTCTGAAGAAGAAATTGTTGCGGAAGAGCCAGAAACCGCACCTACAGCAGAACCAGAGCCATTTGATGACGTAACCGATGACGACATCGACAGCCTGTTCGGTCCTGCATAGGAGGTGTAAACATCGCACGACGCCGCAAGGCTCGTCGCGAAAGCGAACCACGAGATTGGACTGAATTGGGTGATTCTACGAATTTGGATTTAGATTCCGACCCTACAGAATCCGAACTTTCTATTGAAGCGGAAAATATCGCTCTTGCCGAAGAGAAATGGAATGCCGAAGAAGCCGAATTGGACCTTCATTCTGAAATGGACAAGAAACAGGACTCATGGTCTTGGATGAAGGAGAAGAAGTACGCAACCATGTTCAAAGAAATTGAACACAAATTGCAAGGTGTTCTAGGTACGGGGCAATTTGAATGGGTCGATCGCCGAGTATTTGACCAAGTTTTCGATCAGCGTACACTGCTAGCAGTCTACAAATTGATGCAGCAAGGACACATTGACACATTGGATTGGCCAATTGCCCGAGGTAAGGAAGCCCACGTATTCCACGCGACAACCCCAAACGGAGTCGCAGCGGTGAAGATTTTCCACACGAGTAATGCAGTATTCAAGGGATTGATGCAGTATATCGAAGGAGATCCACGATTCGGTGGACTTCGCCGCCGTCACCACGAATTGGTCAACATCTGGGTACGCAAAGAACACCGCAACATGATGCGGATGTCAAAGCACGGACTTCGAGTTCCAGAACCCCACGCTCTCTTTCGAAATGTATTGGTCATGGATTATCTTGGAGATTCTGAAGGTCCAAGCCCAAGATTGCGAGACGTTGAGGTCGAGGACCCTGGTCCGATTTTTGATGAACTACTGAATTGGTTGCGAATTTGTTGGCAAGATGCTGAATTGGTCCATGCTGATTTTAGTGAGTACAACATTTTGTGGCACCAAGGCGAACCTCGAATTATCGATGTTGGTCAATCGGTTACCAAGGCCCATCCGAACGCTGAAGAATTCCTTGTTCGGGACGTCACCCGACTTGTGGAATGGGCACAGAGGCAAGGTGTTGAAGTTGATCTCGCAGAGGCGATGGCCAACGTGCTCTACTGATTATTCTTCTTCGAATCCAATGGATTCGTCCTCGGCGAGTTCCATCATTTCATCGATTGCTTGAGCGTCATCGGGGTCAACTTGTGCATCTTTGTACCGACGCTCTCTCTTACGGCGAGCCACATCAAGTCCGGGAACAAGTGCTTCAAATCGGCCCCCTTCTTGCCGTGTATCAATCGACTCAAGGTTGCGAGCAGCCATCCGCTTTTTCCTTCTTTCAGTCTCTAGATGTTTCAGAACAGAAGAATGTTCGGCACCCTGTAACAATCTTTCAACCGCTTGACTGGCCAAAGGTAGAGCCTCTTCATCCCCAATGATGACCACGGTTGAA
>CALCEF010000246.1 GCA_937901365.1 uncultured euryarchaeote
TGGTGGTTCCAGTGGGCCAACCCGCTCAAGGAATCTCGGGGTCTCAAGTATTGGCGGCAGTCTCGGTGGCCCCAGTGGGCTGGGTGGAAGCGGAAAGAGCGACTTCGGATTTTGAGCGCATTCTTCAACAACTGCCACTTTTCCACAGCGACTATGGAACCGCTTTGGCTCGTTCTGATGTGCCAGTCTTGCGACCGGGCCTTCGGTAAACCAAGCGGTGGCAAGGATTTGAGATGTCCACACTGCAATCATCAGGATTCCAAAGTTCTCTCGCGACATATGAATGCCAGTGAAGCTAGCAATGCAGTCTCAGTAGCCAATGTTCCTCCAGAAATACGTGATCAGTTATCGAATTGGTTAGGGCAACAAGAGATGTCGAACCCGGCCGTGAATCATGGCTCTGTAGATGGTCATGTCATCCTTGCAAAGGCCTCGGATGAGGATGGAATTGTCACACTTGAATCTCTGACAATGGTGTTGAGTCAAATGAATATAGACATTGATCCAGAAATCTTCGCAGAACAGGCATCCACGGAAGGTGAACTGCTTCAAGACGGTCCAAATCGTTGGAAACGCGCATGAGAATGTTCATGTTTGTTGAGCGATGCGGCAAGACTACTGGACCCGTGGGTTAGCTTGGCTATGCTCGATGCTTTGGGAGCATCAGACCTCAGTTCAAATCTGAGCGGGTCCACTTAATTGCCGATTGTATTGGTGAGAAATTGCTTCGCCCGTTCCAGAGAATCCGCGCGGGCAACGGGGTCCCCTTCTACATGAGCTCCCCTGTTTCGCAATATTCGAATAATCCACCTACGCTGCCAGCGTTTGTTCAGAGGCAATCGAATTCCAAGAAATAATTCACCTGACATGTATCCATTCTTGTCTATTCTAGCAGTCCGTTTCCTTAATCGAACTGCTTTTGGAAGCCAAGTTAATTCTTTCTCACTGTCAAAGGAGTGGTGTGCCCCTGGATAGATCTGTAAGGTAGCATTAGGGAGTTGAGGCATTAGTGCCTCAACCAGATGAAGAGGGGTCCAATCGTCTGCATCTCCATGCAGAATCAACATGGGTGAATCCGACCATTTTTGGATTTCAGGTCGGATGTGGGCTGCCGGATAGAATGGCAAATGAGCATCGAAAGCAGAACCGAGGATTTCGATGATTGGAGTCCATGAGGAGTACAGAGCAACGGTTCCCCCCAGACTCCATCCCGCAATTCCAATCTTGCCAATCCTGGGGTCTTTCGCCAAAGCAGAACGTGTACGAAAGGCGTCAACTAGCATCATTGCATGAGTTACAGAGAGTTGGTCATCGACTGTCGCATCAATTCCCCTTGAGGTGAATGAATTCACCTTGCAAACTGCGAGACCTGCTTCAAGCCAACCATCTATGTGATCTTGATGATGTTCTGCCCAACCTTTGCTTCCGTGAAGGGCAACCACACATCCAAACGGGCCTTCGCCTTGTGGAAGAAATAATTCAGTCTCAATCCTTGTTTCAGGCAATTTTTCCAAGCAGGTCAGAATATCATGGATTTCAAAAGGACTGGCGGATGTCTGCCATATCTTCTCAGGGTCCATTCATTCATCTCCAAAATGCAGAATCTTCCCAAGGTAAACCGACTGCCATTCCTGCCAATTCCAAGATGATGTAATTCCAAACAAAATAGATTGTGAATGCCGATATAAACACCAACAGTGCAGTATTGACAATCCTATTTCTCTCACGCTTTGCTTGATCCAATGTGCAGATTCCTTGCGCTTGGAAATGCCGATAAAGGCCCCATCCAAGAATTATAGCCGTCAGACCATATAGAATCCATCTTGCTGGACCGAAGTAGAGATTGTTAGACAATGCATCTCCAGCACTGACCGTCATCAATCCAATGCCAACAAGTAGAACACTCGGAAAGCAGCACATGCTCGCCAAAAATGCTGAACCCAATATCCAACGCCAAAGAGTGCGCACATCTTGGGTTTGACTCATACTGTCACGCAACCCCTTCTCCGTTTTGATTCCTTGTTATCGAGGGTGCCTAGTAATACGAAAGCGATCGGGGCTGCAAACAGAAGCAATGGCTGTTGGAAAGCTAGAAGCAGAGAAAACCAACCGCCAAACCATAGTGTCGTTGCGCAAATTCTCATGAGGGTAGGAGTTTCTTTTCCAAGGACATACCAATCCATCCCTCTCCTCCAAATTCCTTTCCACAACATCCAACTTACACTGCTAAAAAACCGTCCAATACGAATACCTGAGGTTTCATTCGCATAGATTGATCTGACCGGCACCTCATCTATTCTGAATCCTCGCCTACCGGCTTCCATAAGCCACCAATTCGGGTAACCATATCCTTGCCAATTTTGCTCCCAATCCCAGTCAGAGATCATCTTTCCCGAAGTTGCCGTATAACCACATTGGGAATCCCTTACTCGAATCCCTGATGCGAGTGAAGTCAGTCTCGATAGCCACCATGTGCCCAAACGTCGAATTAGTGGCATCCCCTTTGGTCCATCGGGGTGTAACCATCGGTTCCCTTTGACGTGGTCTGCACTACCATCCAATATTGGTTTCATAATAGTGGATAAATCTGCAGGGTCCATTTGTCCATCGCCAGCCATGACGATTACCACACAATCATTCCCAAATTTGGTAAGTGCTTGCTTACTACCGGTTTCGATTGCGCCACCGACACCCAAACCAACGGTTGAGATTACTTCACCACGTGTACCCAAAACCTTCCGAGAGATGCTACTTGTCAAATCACTCGAACCATCATCTACAACGATAATCCAATCTACGAATTCCGGTACCGATTCGATGCTCTTGGAAATCAACAACTCCTCATTGCGCGCAGGCATTACGACAACAACGCGCATGGCCAAGCGCCAGTGAGACCGGTCCTTGAAGGCACGGTTTGACCGAATCATTCATTGAAGCAAGGCATCAACGCGTATCGATGCGAATCGTCTTGGTCGTTCGTGCGCAAGCCTTGCGAATCGCATCCGCTGTTGTCCGCGCCAAGGATTTTGCAAAACGCGTCACCGTAATCAACCTCGATGGTGACCAAGAAACCGCTGAATTAGCCAAGGCCTCTGGTGCAGAGGTAATCGAACACAAAGGATCTACAGACGCACCATCAATCGCCAAGGCACTCACAGATTCAATTGTTGAATCAGAACGTACGATTATCATTTCATTAGATGAGAATTGGAAATTATCAGACATGGCTAGAACGGTTGGTCTTTCACGCCAAGGACACGACGTATTCCTTGCATTCAAACATCGAAAAATGAATCTTAAAGCGTCTACTGAAAACCGACCTGATGCTCCAATCGATTCCGACACCTATACCTACAAAGATGCCGACATTCAATTCGCCTACTGTTCTCAAGAGGGATTGATGGCAGTGGCTGAACAATCGGTAGATTCGTTTCCTGCAGAATTGAACTCAGCGATTGATCTTCGCATCGTAGAATTGGACCTACCTGCGGGCCCCCCTCCTCGCGAGTCGCTAGCCAGTGCCAGTCGGTTTGCCCAATTTTTCTATTGGATGCTAGAAAGTAAGCACCCCCTCATTCTTTTTGGTGTCCCAGGGGTGGTATTCTTTTTGCTCGGATTTGAAATGGCAACTGAGCTGATTAATTTCCAGGGGCCGCATGACAGCGTTTCTCTGGGTGTTGCCCTTGCTGCATTTGCCGCTACTTTAGTGGGCGTTTTCTCTTTGACAACCAGCCTGATTCTTTACGTTCTAGGCAAGCAAGTGAATCGAATGCCGAATCGCCCCTAGTTCAAATGAGGTACCAAAATCCGAGCATGAAAGCACTGAGAAGGAATAGAAATCCGGCTTCGGCCCACTTCCAGCGCTCTGACCATTCTTCCGATTCGCGCAGTTTTGCTTTTTTCCAGGTTTCAAAATCCTCTTCTGACATCTCCGCCTGCATTCGCAACCATTCTGCAGAAACTTTCCAGCGTTGCCTAACCAAGAAAATGAGCATTACAATGATGGCAGTGAGGCCAATCTGAAACCACATTGTCAGCCCTCATGGGGTCACACGGCGACTATCGCGAGGGAACGGAATGACCTCTCGAATATGGTCGGCACCTGCCAACCAACTGCAGACACGATCAACACCTAATCCGAATCCACCGTGAGGGACACCGCCATACTTGCGGATATCAATGTAAAATTCGTAAGGCTCTCTCGGTGTGCCTTCCTCGTCAATTCTTTCGAGGATTTCTTTCTCTGACCAAGTTCTTTCTCCGCCACCGATGATTTCTCCATATCCTTCTGGAGCCAATAAGTCATGACAAAGGACGTATTTGGGAT
>CALCEF010000247.1 GCA_937901365.1 uncultured euryarchaeote
GTGCATTGATTTGGAATGGCACCAAATCAAAGGTTTCGAATGAGGGCGGGTGAACGATTGGCATGTCATTGGTTGTCTGCATCGTCGGGCATGCGACATTTGCACCAGCACTCACACCCATGTATGGCATGCCTTCAGAAACTCGTTTTCGAACGATTTGAATCAGATTATTTTCATGCAAGCCTTTGGTCAAGAGGAATGTATTCCCCCCACCTACATAGAGCCCTTGAGCCTGTGTAATTGCTTCAAGTGGATTATCAAAGGTTTCAATCCCGCGTAGATTGACACCACTCGGAGCAGAGAATCGGTTAATCCGAGATGTGTATTCCGCATGATTTGAAGAGGCATAAGGGATGAAAATGACCTCGTCACAACCGTCGAAATGCGCCCTCATTTCTTCAAAATAGACTGAACGCCTTTCCTCACTTCTGAGGCCACCGCTACCCAATAGAAGTCTCATGCGTCATTCTCCAGCATCTTAGAATCTGCCACTAAACTACTAGCGGCCTGAGCAATAATCGGATTGGGGTCTTCAGCCAAAGTAGGCAATAAATCGAAAATGGCTTCGGAAATTTTCCTACCATGCAGATTTTCCAGAACCCTCGTTCGAGATACATCTTCTGCATTTTGCAATAGATTCAGTCGCATCTCGTCCGCTTTCGGTTCTCTTCGTGAACGGAGTAATCGAGGTAACAAAAGTGGATCCTTGCTATTCATTGCAGCTGTATAGACATCATCCCATTCAAACCAATCAACGTCCTCCAGATGACTTGCAATCACTTTCCGAAGTGCAGGGTCGGGTTCATGGCAGAGTTCGCAAATTGTGGAGGTGGATTGAGACCCGATCAGAGATGGTAATCGCAACTTTGCGGCTTTCAATCGAAGTGGTCCATCCAATAATTTGTCAACCGCCTCGGGATAATGGTTGATGGCGATCATCTGATCAAGGGCTGCCTCCCGAACTCGGGGATGAGGATCCGATAACATCGTCTCTAGGATTTCCGGATCGCCTGAATGAGAAATAGCCATCTTACGAATGGTGTGATCATCATTTTCAATGGCAACGGGAATGGTTCCCGAATCAACCTTGAGGCGAGAACGCCATGCTTCTCTGATTACAGAACTTTCACTGTCTGAACAAAGTGTAGAGAGAATAGGGAGGGCATCAGAACCAATGCGTGGCGCCAATTCTGCTGCGAGTAACCTCAGGCGGACCTCTTCGCGTACAGAAAGTGAAACGATCACCTTGCGATGGGCACCGTCGACCCAGCGGCGGATTGCATCGATGGATTTCTCCACGAACCATTCATCTTCGTCATCCAGTAATTCAACAAATGTTGCAAGGGCAGCAGAATCATCAATCTCAAAAAGTCGGCGTACGGCCATTCGACGCTGGCGCACATCCTTGTGCTTGAGGCGCGCAAGTTCATGTTGTAGCATGGGGCCCAAACATAGGAGGACGAGTCCCATGTATAGCGTTCACGGGACGAGGTCGCTGTGACGGCCGAAGCCACCAATCGGCTCTTCGTCATCTTCGGCATCCGGTCGACCAGGTTGCATTAATCTCACATCGACCAAAGTGATGAGCAATTGCCAAACGTCACCTAGCCAATCCATTTCTGCATTGAGTAAATCTGCAACAGGATGGACCTCATCGATCCACGCATCCGAATCCATCGCCCAAGGTGGTTCATCTTCTAGGTTCGGTGGTTCAGGTAATGGTTCGATATTATCGGGCAAGGCTTCAAGAGATGCTGAAAGATGGTTCAGCCTTTGCAATATTTCATCATTGAACATGCCAATTTCATCACCCAATATCGCTCCCTCTCGAAGCAATTCAGCGAGTGTTTTTGCAGACAGAGGTTCGGGTTCTGTATCTGCTATATCGACAGGGCCGAACAAAACACCGCCAAGATCGGTGTCCAACCAACCTTCAGGAATTCGTTCGCGTTTGAGAAGATGCTGCGAAAAACGACCGCCGATTGGGGCGATGGTGAATCCTCCGTCAACTATTCTAGATTCGAGCCAATTGGGAAGTGATTCGAGGGACCCTGTAACCAACACACGATCAAGTGGCTCTGGAAGTTGGGGGGGACAGTGTGACAACTGGCGCATTTTTCTCACACGCACAGTATGTGTTTCTGTCACTGTGGAAATCCTTTCACGAACATGATCTACGACTTCTCTTGACGGATCGACGACAACCACACCTCCTTCAGGACCAACGATGTGTGCGATTAGAGCTGCAATATACCCGCCTTTGGCGCCCAAGATGAGAACCTCTTGGCCAGGGGAAAGTTCGAGGTGGTACAACATTTTGGCAATCATATGTGGAGCTGAAATTGTCTTGACACCGCCTTTACTTGTCTCAAGAAAAACAAGAGGTCGATCATGCCAAAATGGTTCCAACTCATAATCGGTGTATTCGCCAACATCCACTGACCGCATTGCGGCAGAAATGCTGGAATTCATCGGAACTCCGGCCTTTTGAAGCCTCTCAATGAGACGTCGTGTGTGCCGCGCGTGCTCGACCATTGAACTCCGATTTCTCTCCTCACTCAAAAGGCTGCGGTGGGGTTCACCTCATATCCCCAAACCTCTCGCGTTCATTCACGGGTCCGTGGTCTAGCGGTTATGACGTCGCCCTTACAAGGCGAATATCACCAGTTCAAATCTGGTCGGTCCCACTACTGCTCTTCTACCCATTCGGCGTCATCGCCAAGGGCATCTTTGTCCTGCTCTTCAAGGGTCGTTGCCACTTTTTCGGTGGTCCACACGGTATTATCCTTCCACGTATCCAAATCGGGATTGATCGACGAAAGTGCCTGAGAAAGATCCAATTCTATGACCTCTCCTTCAGTGACTTCGGCCTCAGCAGCAATTCGGACCGCTTCAATCCGTCCAAAGTGTGCATCCCATGCCTGAATGGCCTTCTGCATGGCGAAAATGACGAATGAGTGTTTATTGGAGGCGCGATCACCTCCACCAAACTCCCCGCGACGAACCAGATATGATTCACCGACACAAACTGCAACGTAAACCGTCCCTACGGGTTTGCCGTCTGTCCCTCCACTAGGGCCGGCTACACCTGTAACAGAAATACTGACGCCACTACCTGATGACAACTGTGCACCCTGTGCCATTCCAAGTGCTACATCGTGGCTAACGGCTCCGCGTTTTTCCAACTTTTTTGGATTCACACCCAATAGTGAGATTTTGGATTCATTGGAATAGGTCACCCAACCTTGCGTGAACCATTCGGATGCGCCTGAGATGTCTGTGAAACTACTGGCTAGCAAACCACCTGTGCAGGATTCGGCGATGGACAGGCTCCACCCTTGCTTCTTCAGGCGACGGACAAGCCGCGCCGCGAGCATGGAGGCTTCCTCACTCACGTACAGACGGCCCCAGCGGCTGTTCTTAGGCATGCCGACTGCTTTTCTATGGGTAATATGCGCCCCTATGTGGCGCAGTAATGCCTTTGAACGGTCGCGTCAGGGTAAGGGCTTGTGAGCGAGACTGAATGGGGCGAAATCTACCGAAAGGTGATGGCAGCGGGCTTGATTCCAGCTCGCTCAGTTCGCGAACGGTTGCTCGCATTACCCTCTATTGAGCCATTATTGCAAGCCGCAGAAGCAGCAGGGAGCAAGGGTATGCTCGACGAAACATTGCTGGATTCTCTGCTATCGAAAACAGAAACCACTGTGGTTGCACGTACAATTGCTCCAATCGCCGAACCGGAACCTGTTGCAGCGCCGAGAATTCACAATCTCGAACATTACAAATTGTCTGATTTCCCTATGGAAGCAAAGGACATAGATGCTGAAATCACTGTGCATTTTGACATCACTGGAAAAAGTGTAACAGAGGGCAAGAAAGAGGATATTCAATCATGTTTTAACGATCGTTTGAAGCAAATTCGGCGCTTAATTTTAGATCGAAATCTTCCTAATCGCCCCATCGCAATCAATGAGGCGGTCCGGAATAAGAAGCAATATTCGGGACGAGGTAATGATTTCACCATCATTGGCTTGGTCAAGGAATCCAGCAACACGAAAAATGGACACCTTCGATTCTGGCTGGAAGATTCTACTGGTGAAGTGGCTTGTATGCTGATGCAACGAGATGAAGATGACCCCAGTCAGAAAATTGTTCATGCAGGGTTGATGAATGATGATGTCATTGGTGTCACGGGAACATTCAATCAAACAGGTGATATGATTTATGCTGATGATATTCACTTCCCTTCCCTTTCACAACATCAACGGCGTACAGCAGGTGAAGACCGGGCTGTCAGTGCTGCATTTATCTCAGACTTGCACCTTGGTAGCAAAACCTTCCTCGAACCTCAATGGCACAAGATGATTCGATGGTTTCACGATGATCCACTGGCCAAAACCATTCGATATCTGGTCATCAGTGGCGACGGTGTAGATGGTGTGGGAATTTATCCGGGCCAAGACAGGCATCTCAGCATCACAGATTTGTTCAACCAATATTCTCGATTGGGAGAAATGTTGCAAGAATTACCGGATTGGGTAGAAGTTCTTCTCTTGCCTGGTAACCACGATGCAGTACGTCCTGCTGAACCTCAGCCGGCAATCGATCCTGAATTGCAAACCGATTACAACAATACGGTGTTTGTTGGCAACCCCTGTGATTTCAGTTTACACGGGGTGCGGGTTCTTTCCTACCATGGTGTTTCAATCATGGATTTCGTATCCAGCCTAAGGACGGTCACATTTGAGACACCTGAAGCAGCCATGCGTGCGATGATTGACAGACGGCACCTCGCTCCATCTTGGGGGGGAAAGACACCATTGTCACCCGAACCTGAAGATCGATTGGTCATTCAAGAAATCCCTGACATCTTTGTCACAGGACACGTTCACGGACACCACACTGAGACCTACAAAGGTGTCAACCTAGTTCACAGCAGTACGTGGCAGGACCAAACGGATTACCAGCGCATGTTGGGATTCCAGCCAAAGCCCTGTATCCTGACGGTGGTCAATTTACACACTCACGCAATAGCCTCGATTCCATTCGTCTAGTCTTCGAACAAGTCGTCCTCAATGGGTGTTGTATAGTCCAACTCATACTTGCGTGTGCGGATGAATGCCACGAGAATCATCAGCACCACGAGGAGGAGGGCGATCTGAACCACCGGATCCCCGAAGAGAGAGCCGATGTCTGCTTTCTCATCAGAACCGTCCTCAGTTACACTTGGATTTGTACCTTCATCGGGCGGCGGTGTGGAGGTGTCTTCCTCTGCAATTGTGAATTCCACACTAGATGCGTTTGAATTGCCTGATGCATCGGTGGTGGTGACTGTTAGCGTATGTGTTTCAAGCGCAGGAAGGCTCGGAGATGGAACAATTGTCAAATCGTGATTTTTGCGAAGTGCGACTGTGTCTCCGGTGAAAATCTGACCTGAAACCTCGATGGATTCAGTCGCTTCCTCACTGGTATACCATGTCACTCGAAGTGAGCCCCCTTCAAGGACTTCAACGGCGAGATTCAGTACCTCTGGAGGTGTCGTATCCGTTTCTGTGGATGTGTTGAATGAGATCTCCATTGGAGGTGCATCCACAACCGAAATCGTGCAGGTGTAGGTAGTGCCGGCTGACAGTTGACTCACCTGTAATGCATGAGATAGTGCAGGCACCATTGTCTCAAACGAGTTGTTGGCACAAGTGACTGTTCCATTGTCTGCCTTGGTTGTCGACCACGACACAATCGCGGAAGAGGAAGTGATGCTTGATACCCCCACGCCAAACACCTGTTGTGCGACCTCAGGTAGCTCAATTCCTGTAAGGACGGCATAGGTTTGGGAGTCCACATCGTAGGAATTGAGCATTGCAGATTGGTCCGTCGAATTTTCAAGTACCATGTCGATGATGTTCGGGTCGTAATCTCGGCCATCGACAGTGCTGGGGTCTGCACCACCCCCTAATCTCCAAGTCTTGGCTTCCGCATCGACATCTCGCCACTTACCCGTGCCAAAGCCATCCTGTGAGCCGGCGACGATGATGAATCTGTAATTGGGAATATTTTCACCGATGACATTCTTGGATACCGTGATTGTGATTGTCTTGGAATCCTTGTCAGATGAGACTTCGATTCCTTTGGCACTGGTCTCACCGGTACTGGCACTGACCGATTTGACCGCACCTGGTTCACCGGTTACTGAGACGGCGACCTCCCATGCCCAATCATCGTGCGCAACCGCATAAGCCCCATCAAGAAGTTCGGTTTCACCATAGGTTGTTTCGCCTTGATCGACATAGATTTGCACAATTTGGTGACTGAATCCGTTGGCTAATCCCCAGTAATCAGTCATCTCGGCAAACGAGACCTCGAAGCGAGCATTCCATTCGCTTTGACTGACCTTTAGATGTGTGATGTCGAATAGACCAGAGCCGGGTGCGAAGTCGCCTGCCAGTGGATAGGTGTAATCGCCATCACCGGTTTCATCACCGACCGCATCCTCAATGTCGAGCAATGTCACCCATTCTTCCAAATCGGGCATGATCATTTCTGCAGGTGCAGGTGGAGCGATTTCAACGTCAGTACCATCTCCATAGGCGAAGGAATTTTGCCAACTGGTCACCACTTTGACTCTGGTCGAATATCGAGGTGCAAGCCCAAGGTCAGACCATGGAATTTGGAATTCAAAGACTTCGTCAGCTGCACATCCACCGAGAATCGACTGGCCAGCCAAATTCCAGCGTTCAGAATCGCCAATCTTCCCTTTTGCTTCGAATAGATCGTACTTTGCTCGGCCATCTTCCCACAACTCACCGAAGTTGAAGGAAATCATGTTCTTGGCAGGGAAACCGAGCACCGTGTTGCCGTAATAGGTTCTGAAATTAGTCTCAACCTCGTTGAAGTTGATTGCATTGGGTTGCATGAAATAGATGGAGACATCGGGCGAGGCAGCCAAATCCATCGTTTCCCAATCTTGTGGAGTACTACCAAGATCCACACGTACGTAGACGTTGGAGGCATCATACCCAAGATGGAATGACTCTATGTCCAACAACTCGTCATCGATACCAGCGTCGTACATTGCAGCACCATCCCATTCACCCGGTAGGGCAATGCCGTCAATCATCGGTTCAATGACTCCTCCATAGGGAGTTTCTGGTAGAGCGGGGTTGGTCCACAAGTCGAGCAGGTATGGTGGAAGGTCGATATTGACCGCACGATAAACGTTGGAGAGATGTACCTTGAAAAGAACGTCCCACATCTCGTCATAACCGCTGTCTTGATCGAGTCCATACCACCAAAACCAGTCACTTCCCTCTGCAATGTAGAGGCTCTCCCAAGCAGCCGCTAGGCCAGCATCATCGGGGTTTTCTGCCTCAAAGGCTACCAAAGCTTGCCGCGCCTCTGCAAGTCGTTGCCAAGCAAGGCTTTCATCGGCCTCTCCTGCCCATGTTGAGAGGGTGCCATCAATCCATGAACCCGTGCCGATGACATCGATTTCCGGTAAGGTGAGATTCTTCTCAAGGAACTCGCCGGGTGTAGTGGTAACAACAGTGGGATGTGTACTCAAGCGACCAAACCATTCTTCGGTAAATGGTCGACCATTGTCCTGGTGCTGGAATTCAGACATGAACATCCAGTTTTCACCATCCAGAGCTACTGTCAGGAGGTGTTCACTGGGATCTTTGCCTTCATCCAACAATTGCTGACGAATGTTGTCACAATATGCAAGGAAATCCGAGACTGCAGCCTCTGGTGTCATCGTCCCATATTGGAAAGCGATTCGGTCGCTGATGACTCGATCCCTGAAAATGGTTGCAACATCTCCCACCATCCAAGGTGTCGCAAGGTTCGATGCGACGGATACATCGATGGTCTGCCCCGACATGTCGGTCGATTCCTCTAGGTTGATTTCGTCTGTAACCATCCATTCGATCCCGACATCGGCCACGGGTTGAACCATGTCTGGAGATACCGATTGTTCACTGGGCCACATGCCTACCGGACGGAATCCCAATTCCTGCTCGAACAGATCCATACCGGTCTGCAGGTGGTTGGTGACATCTTCCGGCCACGAATCTTTGTTGACTCGAATTCCATCCTCAAAGGTCCACCCATCCATCATCAGCAGTGGCATGATTGGATGGTAGTACGGAGTTGTCGTCAACTCGACTTGGCCACTGGCTGCTAATTCTGAGTACATGGGTAGAATATTCGACATGTGGGCTTCTTGGGCATCTAGAACGTATGTCAGGTCGGCCAAGGTGTACTGGCCATTTTGCATGAATAGGTCAATCAGACCTTGATCTCGATGGCTTGAATTGTAATCTCCTTGAACATAAGATGGACTGAATTGATACAGATACCACAAGACTTGCAAATCGAGGAAATCTTGCGCTTCCAACAGAGTATCATCCATGATTGTTGCAGGTTTCAGATTGTGCATTGTCATGTCATACAAATCTGAATAGCGCTGACTCGAGGGTTCCACCCAGCCGACACGAGGATCATCTGCGCTGACATTGTAAATCCATCCTGAATTCCAGAATGATTGGAATTGCATGGTGTGCAACTCAAGCGCTGTGGCATTTGGATATCCTTCAGAATTCCAAGAACGGCGCGCAATGTCGGTGTGAACGTCAAGCACACCATTTTCTGAATAATCGAGTAACTGCTCGATGAATGATGGAACCAGATTGTATGTGACCTTGGTATCTGTTGTCGATAGAATACCCGGACTATCGACGTATTCAGTCATTGCATGAACGCGCACCCAAGGCATTTCGACCATGCCGGTCAACTTGTTCTTGTAATACGGTTGATGTTGGTGGAAAACAATGGCGATATTCAACGCATCATCGACCTTCTCAATCGGAGAATCTGAGGTTTGAATGGCTACATTAGAACTGGATTGTGAGGTTGACCTGTTCTCAATTTGGTACCAATGTGTAAACGCTTCTGCGCCATTGCTTGATGCGGGGTTCTCTTGTGGGAATGCAGTCCAAACATTGCCGGCATCTTGCCATTGAGCCCATGCGATTACGCCGACATTTTCTGGTGAACCAATACCGTCCCATGGGATTGCAATTTCGGTATTTGGGTTGCCGGACCAACCAATCCATGAGGAGGCTGTGGATGTGCTGTCAACCCAGCCTGAACCGTCATAGGTTTGCAGTGAGGAATACGAATTGTCCTCCAGCACGAATGCGTGATCTGCTGCAAATGGCAGGGTTTGGGCCAAATTCCAATCTTTTGATAATGGACTTCCACCCTCACTTGTATTCAGATAGACAAACAAATCTGCCCCTTCACTTTCGCTTGCCCAGTCAGTTCCTGACCAGCCTACGAACAGATGGGTCTCATTCCAAGTCATTCGGAATGTGACCGCATTGGAATCGGTAGATTGCAATGTCTCATTATCCCAATCACCCATATCACCATCGAGTGTGATTTCGTCCGGAGTAGTAGCGGTGACAATACCCAACCAAACCGGGGCTAGGAAGAGGGTGACGAGCACGATTGCAGTCCGACGCATTGCCTCGGCGAGGTCACTTTACATCAAAGGTTTTCCACCTCCCCGGCCGAAGGCCGGGCATGCGCGAGGCAGGGATATTGTGCCACATCACATCCTTGCCTTCTGGAAAGTTAGGTCCCGATGCCTTCACATTCATCGATTTGATTGCCGAAGCCGGGGTTTCAGTGTGGCAAGTTTTGCCACTTACACCCCCAGATGAACATCAAAGTCCGTATGCATCCACAAGTGCATTCGCTGGCTGGGTTAAATTGTGTGACCCCTCATTTGAGGATGATCCTGATCATGAATTAATCAGAGATTGGCTCAGTGTAAATGCACATTGGGCATGGGATTGGGGATTGTATGATGTCCTCAAAGAAATTCATGATGAAAAGCCATGGTTTGAGTGGCCTGAACCGCTACGAGATCGACACCCGGAAGCAATTGATGAGGCCATGCAGAAGCATATGCCAAGAATACGTGGTCGAATTGTAAATCAGGTTCGATTTCAAAGAGATTGGATGATTCTGCGACACTATGCTGCACAGAAAGGCATCAAGTTGTTTGGTGATTTACCCATCTTTGTCGCCAAAGATTCTGTCGATGTTTGGGTAAGGCCGCACCTATTCCATCACGATGTTGTGGCTGGGGTCCCCCCGGATTACTTCTCCGAAGATGGACAACGTTGGGGTACGATGCTGTACAACTGGGATGCACATCGAGAGGATGATTGGACATGGTGGAGAATGCGGATGGCACGGATGTGTGGCCTTTTCGATTTGGTAAGAATCGATCACTTCCGTGGCTTTGAATCCGCTTGGGCCATCCCCATAGGTGATGAAACCGCAAAGAATGGACAATGGATGGAAGGGCCTGGAGATGAAATTCTACAAGCGCTCATCGATGTTTCTGGAGACACGCTAATTGTGGCTGAGGATTTGGGGATTATTCCTGAGACTGTGACCGAATTGAGGAAAAGACACAACCTACCGGGCATGTCGGTTCTACACTTTGGATTTGATGACAATAATGAGGACAACCCGCACAGGCCGGATAACCTCTCAAAAGATCGAATCGTATACACAGGGACGCATGATAATGATACCACGATGGGATGGTGGAAATCATCGACGAATGAGCGAAAAGTGCGTCTAGCAGAGGTCGGTCTCGCTGGAGAAAATGCGTGTGATACACTGATTCGATTGGCCATGAATTCTCAAGCACCTCTGGCGATTATACCCATTCAAGACATTCTACAATTGGACTCTAGGGCCCGGATGAATATCCCTGGACAGGCCACTGGAAATTGGACTTGGAAATTTGAATGGACGGAACTATCCAACGGTAATTGGGAGGCATTCAAGCGCTGAATTGTTTCTAATCTCTCAAGGGTCAAATTCATAGAACTGTGGAAGCGGACCGAGATGGTTCGAATGAGTGTTGCATACCTCTCTGCCGAAGTCGGCTTTGAAAGTGGGCTCCATACCTATTCAGGTGGACTTGGTGTACTTGCAGGCGACCACATCAAATCGGCGGCAGATGCTGGATTGAATCTCATCGGTTGCACCTTACTATACAGGGAAGGATACGGGCGTCAACATTTGGATGATAAAGGCAACCAAACGGAAACATTTGGTGAAATTGATCCGCATGAATACCTCTGTGACACGGGTGTAGAGATTACTTTGCCCCTTGATGGAACGACGTTGCATTCCAAAGTCTGGATGTATCGAATCAAAGGGTTGCCGACATACTTCCTCGATACACGGCACCCAGACAATTCGCCGGACCATAGAAGTCTAGGGAATCGGCTGTATGGTGGTGATGATTCGACGAGAATTCGTCAAGAATACCTGCTAGGTGTCGGTGGAATCCGCGCTCTGCAGGCATTGGGGCACGAAATCACTGGATTGCATCTGAACGAGGGACATTGCACGTTTGCGATGCTTGAAATGTTGCATCAAGGATGGAGCCGAGAAGAACTGCGAGAGAGATGTCTGTTCACCACACACACACCTGTTCCGGCCGGACATGACAGATTTGTTTGGAGCGAGGTCCAAGCCGTTCTGGGGGAATTGTATCCCTCGGATGCTAAAGAACTCACGGGAGATGAACACCTTTGCTCGATGAGTCATCTCGCGGTGGCCCTCGCAGGCCAGGTCAATGCTGTTTCGAATCTCAATGCCTTTGTGGCCAGTGGTATGTTTGAGGGCACTCACATTCACCCCATTACGAATGGAGTTCACCATGAAACTTGGACGAGTCCAGCAATGTCAAATCTGTTCGATGAACATCTCAAGGGGTGGAGGGAGGACCCGACCATTTTAGCTCACGCTGGAAAAATTCCTGATACAGGTTTGAGGGAAGCGAGAGAAGAGGCTCGCTCAATCCTCCGTGATCTTGTCAGAATCTCTACCGGTGTGGAATTCCACGAGGAACGATTGACAATCGGTTTCGCAAGGCGGTTTGCAACATACAAGCGTGCGAACCTTGTTTTCAGCGACCTTGAGCGTTTGCGGGCACTTGGAACTGGCAAGATTCAGTTCGTATTCGCAGGTAAGGCACATCCCCGTGATGAAGGTGGAAAACAGCTCATTCGCGATATTTTCGAAGGGGCGGCGGAAGTTGTAGATGAAATTCCAGTCGCCTTCCTTGAGGATTATTCAATGGATACGGGCCTAGCGATGACCAGTGGCGTCGACATCTGGCTCAACAACCCCATCCGGCCCATGGAAGCCAGTGGCACCAGCGGAATGAAAGCCGCCATGAATGGAGTCCCGAATTGCAGTATTCTCGATGGATGGTGGCCCGAAGCATGCGAACACGGAGTCAACGGCTGGGGCATTGGAGATGGTGAGGATGAGCGTGATGATGTCCGAGATGCAACCGCGGTGTATGATACTCTAGAACATGAAGTGCTACCTGCTTGGAATGGCCGCCCTGAACACTGGAATGACCTCATGCGAGCATCGATTGCCACAAGTGCACGGTTTACGGGGGCTCGAATGATCAGCGATTACCTTCGCTTCTACTCAAATTTCCCCTCTTCATCTTGATGGCGAATTCGAATCATCATCGTGATGAGGAACGCACATGCAATCAGAGTTAGTACACCCAAAGCAATCCTGATGAATTGTCCAGTGGTCAGCCCTCCTGAACTCTGTGAATCACCAGAACCATCAACTGTTTGATCTGTATTATCTGTGACAGGTGGATCAATTTCGGGTTCCGGCTCTGGTTCGGGTTCCGGCTCTGGTTCGGGTTCCGGCTCTGGTTCCGTCGTCAGGTTGTCCCAGTGGGATTCTGCAACCCCAATACAACTGAGTGCACCAGGGTGGTTCTCACTGGGTCGAATCCAATCACCATCGGGTAACCGCAAGTAAATTCTCACACAATAAGCGCCTGGGCCATTGTCAATTTCCACTTCAAAGGTCTGATTGAATGTAACTTCATTGGATAGCATCGGGATGTCATCCCCTCCCAGAAAGGTCATGTGAGGTTCATCGTCGATTACAAGATCGTGGCGTACTCTATATTCGATGGTTACAGGTGTTTCTGGATCCATTGATTGGGCTTCAAGTGTGACGTTGAGATATCCGGGGCGTCCTAATTCAGTATGTGCCCAGTAATCCATCGGCAAGGGTTCAGGTTCTGGCTCAGGTTCAGGTTCGGGTTCTGGCTCAGGGTCCG
>CALCEF010000248.1 GCA_937901365.1 uncultured euryarchaeote
TCCAGCATCGAGTAAAATGATGTTTAAATCACTGCGAATCCATTCATTAATCGTCTGTTCAATGCCCCCACCCGAGTGCGAAAAACCAGGGTGTATTTCGACGAACTGACCAATTGCCGGAACCGGCTCCTTTAGCGCTCTGTTTATCTGTCCAGAAATAGCACGCTCATCAGGGTAAACTCCACGCAATTTAGCACCATCAAAACGAATTCTCCGACTCGGCCCCGGTCCTCCCATCAAATGCAGAGTGATGTCTGTATCATCTCTGATTCCATGTGACAGAAATAGAGCCGTGTTGACAGCACGGGCCAGCACATCGATTCGACCGGATGAGCCGGCCAAATCATTGAGGTTGATCTTTCCAGAAGACTGGGCCCGGTGACCAATGATTGCAAATCTGCGACACATGTCCTCACATCGGCATATCCATGTCGTCCATGTCGCCCATCATGCCCTTCATTTGGCGCCTCAATTTGCGATTGCCCTTAATCCCCTTCATCATCTTGCGAGACCGGTTCCATTGGGCCAATAATTCTCGTACGTTCTTCTCTTTGACACCAGAACCCCGAGCAATTCTACGAATGCGATCTGCTTTGAGAATCTGCGGCTCGTTCTTTTCTTCCTCAGTCATCGAGTCCATGATCACACGATATCTCTCGAGATTGCCTTGCATCTCTTCTTTTTGCTTTCGATCCATTGCCCCCAATCCCCCGAAAAAGGATGTGGGTAGATGGGAAACAATTTTGTCAATTGTTCCGATTTTCGACATCATTTCCATTTGTTTGTACATGTCGTTTAGAGTAAACCTTCCTGACATCATACGTTCAGTCAATCGCATGGCCTCTTCTTGGTCAAGCGCATCGGGTGCGATGTCGATGAGTCCTCGAATATCGCCCATGCCCAAAAGTCGAGAGATGAATCGATCCGACTCAAACTTCTCCAAATCAGCTACTTTTTCACCCTCGCCAATGAATACGATTGGCGCTCCAGTCGTAGCGACAGCAGAAAGTGCTCCACCTCCTCGGGCAGTACCATCAAGTTTCGATACAATCACTCCTGATACGCCTACAAGTTCGTGGAACCCTGCGGCTACAGGGCCCGCCGCTTGACCAACTTGCGCATCGATGACGAGGAACCTCTCGGTTGCGTTGGCAACTTTGTGAATACGCTCTAGTTCCGCTTGCAATTCATCATCGAGACGATCACGACCTGCCGTATCGACGATGACAACATCGGCGTTACCGACCTTAGCCAATCCATTTCGAACAATTTGCTCCGCATCCTTGTTGTCAGGTTCGCCGTATACTTCGACAGGGGTATCGGCCAGCAACTGTTGCAATTGAGCATAAGCACCAGGGCGTTGCACATCTGCTTCAATTACGGCAACTTTGACGCCATGCCGCCGCCGCCACCATTCTGCCAACTTGGCTGTTGTAGTGGTCTTACCTTGACCGTATAGGCCCACCATCAGAATCGTTTGGTTGTGTGGCCGAATTTCCTTAGGTGGGCCGAGTAATCTAACCAATTCGGTGTAGATGATATTCATGGCATGGGTTTGTAGGGTCACCCCAGGTCTAGGTTCCTCCTCAACCATTCTTTCTTCAAGTCTGGCCGTAATTTCCTTCGATTGCCTGACGTTAAAATCTGCTTCAAGCAGGGCTCTTCTGATGCTTTTTGTCAATTCCTTAATCTCAGCATCATCGAGCTTTCGCTTACCCTTGAGTCTACTGACTGCCCCGAAGATTCCAGCCTTCAACCCCTCAAGCGCCATTATGCCGCCCTCTCACCTTCCTCGTAAGAACCCCTCGGAACGGCCCGAAGGGCCGGACAAGCATAAGAAGTGACTTTGCGAGGCAATGTCGTGGTAGACCTAGGCATCCCTCTATGGCAACTTCAGGTTGCCACGTCGATCGGTCTTGTCGGTGTTTGGATTGGTTGGCGGGGTGGCATGTCGAGAATGGTCGGTTTCTATGATCTGCCCACGGCAACACGACTTCTCCTCTACGGTTTTTTTGTTGGCGCGATATACCAATCTGCTTCATCCACTTTGGTCTTAG
>CALCEF010000249.1 GCA_937901365.1 uncultured euryarchaeote
TGCCTGCAGTTTACGGTGCATTGACCGTTTTGCCGATTGCTGCGACATGTCGCCGTTTCTTTGGAAACGGTGCTGGTGCAATTGGCGCTTGGCTCATGGCTACAATGCCTGGGCACGTCAGTCACAGCACCTTCGCTCTGGCTGATCACGATGCCTTCGTGATTTTCTTCATGTCACTTGGATTCTATTTCTGGCTATGCGCAGTCGATAAGATCGGTAGCGACAAGTTGCTCGAAGACTCTGATTGGAATCCTTTGCACATGGTAAAGGGTATCAGGGCGGCATTCAAGCAGCATCCTGCTGCAATGGCACAGGCATTGTTGGCAGGTGTATCATTTGCCACAGTCGCACTAGGATGGAAAGGATTCGTCTATGGTCTTGCAATCATCTATGCTGCATTCTTCATGCAGACAGCGATCAATCTGGTTCGTCGTAGAGACAGCATGCCGTTGACGGCAGCCATCATTGTGATGATGTTCACGACTTTCTTGTTGCCATTGCCATTCTATGCCAACATGCAACTCAATCTGATTTGGGACGCTAGCGGTTTCCAACCTCTGTTCTACATTGTTGGATTCACCGTCATCAACGGCTGGATTGTGACAGCCTTCCGTGACAAACCATGGCTGATGGTCATCATCATGGGTTCAGGCATTACAACGGTCCTTCTCGGGACTCTGTACATCCTACAGTTACTCGACATCTCCAATGGTTGGGACGTTCTCACCACAGGTGGGTTCTACTTCTCCAAGAACAAGGTGTTCGGCACGATTGCTGAAGCACAGGCCCCGAGCCGTGGACAATTGTTTGCAAACTTCGGCCCTCTTGTGTTCATGTTTGCTCTTGGTATGGGTTTCATTTCGCTCTGGCGAGGCTTCCGTACCCGAAAGCAGACACACATGGTCCTGTCAATGTGGATTCTATTGGCGTCATACATGGCTTGGTCTGCTGGCCGTTTCATGTTCAACGCAACACCGGTCATGGCCATCATGGGTTCGGCAGCAATTGTCGGAATCTGGCGATTTAGTGGCGTGAAGGAGTATGTGAAGACTTGGAGACGCATGGGAGTTAGTGGTTCAAAGGCACGATTCTCCTCTACGATTGGTGCAGGTCGCAAACACCTGGGTGTTCCAGCCATCGGCATGATCTTGCTTCTGTTATTCAGTCAACATGCGATTTATGGAATCGATTCAGGTATTCCTCGTGGTGAAGTAGCGGAGAAGCAGGTCGACGAGACCCTTCACGACTTGATGCCGGATGCACTCCGTGCAGAGATCTTTGGATGGTCTGTTCTCGACGGTTCACCATATTCTGATTATGGAATTGGGGATGAGGAAAACCCAACCTGTCAAGGTGAATGTTGGTACATGGGTACATTCGGCCCTGGTTTCAATGGCCGTTCATGGAACGAAGCTTATGATTGGTTAGAAGCTCAAGATACAGACGTATCATTCTCAGAACGACCAGCCTTCGTATCATGGTGGGATTATGGATTCCAAGCACTGGCTCAGGGCCAGCATCCAACTGTGGCAGACAACTTCCAGTCTGGAATCCCTGCCGCTGGTAACATGTTGCTAGCAGGAGGAGAAGAAGACACGATTGCTCTGTTCATCGTGACCCTTGCAGAAGGTGACATGCGTCAGGAGTATAATGACGACAAAGGAACAACCGACGATAATCAGTTTACACGAGCCTTTACACAAACCATGCAGAATCACTTCGATTCTAGTGCAACATGGGATGAGTGGGTCGCTGTAAACACAATGTCCGACAGCCAAGGCGTACAAGATCGTGCCTTCACCATCATCGGTGCTGGTGATGATGTGATGTTGGCTCAAGGCACAGTCATGAACGATGACGGAACTCGTTCCTCTGATTCTGTAGTGTATCGACTCTATGAGGACCGCGAACAAATTGGTGAGTACACCGATTTAGGTACCGCCATCTATGACTTCGACCAGAATGGAAAGGTCGATTGGATGGAATCCTGTCCTGTAGAAGATGAGTTTGTGTTCGATGACAACGGAAATTCACCCGGTGATGAAAATTACGATTCCTCAAGTGCATTTTCATGCAAATCGTCTCATTACATCATCGGAGATTACTGGTACACCAGTGACCTTTACGACGATTTCAATGATGTATCAACATCTCTACACCGACAGAACGCTCGATACGCAATCGCTCGAGATTTGCTTACTCACGTCTTTGACCTAGAGGAATTGGTTGATTTGTATCACGACCTAACCTCGATTGAGTATGAAGTTGCATCCTATGATGGAGGTCCCGGTGAAATAATCACACGCAATAACGACATCCGTTACTTCGCCGTCGATAACCGGTTGTACCCAATCGGAGGTTATCAGTATGCAGAGAGTGGAATGCATTACGGAAACCCAACAGGTATTTTCTATGCTCCAACCACACTGAGTGGTCTGGATCCAGATGATTACATTGAGTCAGTATACATCACACAGCGTGGCGAACGCCCAGAGCAAGAGATGACCGGTGCTGAATTCGAGACTGCCTACATGGCAGATCTTCTCGCCGGACAATCTGGTAGTGGTGGTGACATCATCCAACTCGTGGATGTACGGGTTGACCAACAACCTGCATTCTTCGAGACAATGATTGCCCGAACCTACGTCGGCTACGGAACCCCACAATTGGGACTAGAGCCCGACAGAGGACATGGACAGCCAAAGCAACACTTCCAAGGCTATGGAACTCCAGATACTCCGCTAACGTTTGCTTATCCTCTACCTGGTGCAATGATGAGTCACTTCGTATTGGCCAATTGGTATGATGCAAACGAGGACAATGAGCAGATGATTTCTTCTGCCAACACAGGTGTCAAGGTTCTCAAGTATTATTCCGGAGCAACCCTAGAGGGTGATGTGGTTCTTGGTGAAATCGGTGCAGTGCCGAACGCCAAGTTGCTGATTGAGCGCGATGCTTTCAGCGGTGAAGACCCTTCAGATACGGACGCTCGAACCTATTGGATTCCAATCGGTACCTCGCAAGCTGATGATGAGGGGCATTACAGTATCACTGTGCCCAGTGGCCGTATTCGGGTGACCGCATTCATGGGTGATTCCGATTTGGTTTCCGCGCGTGATTCGATGGTTACTGCAGACCAAAACTCAGCCAGCAGCTGGGCGGTCGATTTGGTGACTCCAGTCAATGATGATCGGACAATCAACCCAATTACAGGTATTCTAGCCAATGTATCCGGCTCAACCTGGCTCGGTGAATCCACAATCAACGTCACAGGTGCCCAGGGTCATTCAAACGGCGAGACTGTACTCAATCTAGATGTCAATGTAGCCGCATCGGGTGCAACCGGCACCATCAATTGGCAAGGAGACGCTGATTTCGGTGGAGAACCTCTTGCAAACATGGATCTTCGAATCTCAAACATTTGGGATGAAACTCGACAAGGTGCCTACTACGTCACCACATCTGATGGCGATGTCGAAGGTGAGCGTGAGTATGGGCCAGGTGCCGTTGGTGAAGTGACCTTCACAGGCCCCGGATCGATGACATCAGAATCCGGTGTTGTTACTGCAACAGATTTCACAGGTAACTACACACGCAGTATTTTGCACAACCATTCCTATACAGGAATTGGAAATATATTGGGTCGAGGAACATTTGAGGGTTCAATCGAAAATGCAGACGCCCAAGAATGTGTGAACGGTTCGATGCCAGATCAAACCTCCTATTGTCTTGAAGATGTGAACGTGACAAACACCTTCCTCATCGATGGTTTTGTTGAAGGAGTCGATGGTAGATTCACCTCGAATGGAACTTCGTACTTCACGACACCAATGTATCGTGAGACCATTATCGGTTCGGGTACGTTTGTCGTAGATGCATCAGACACCTCATTGTCCACATACGGTACAATCAACGGCACTGGGACATTCCAAGGAACAGGTCACTTCAGTGGTGACATGGTCAAGCCTGGTTCATTCCATCTTGTCGATGCGATTCCGGGAAGTTACCACGTTGCTGTGCTGTTTGAGAACGGTGAAGAATCAATTTTGCCGATGCCACTTGTGGTCCCCCTCACTCGAGACAGCCCTGAGGCCAAGAACATCGAACTCTCGCTACCGGGTACATGGATTCAAGGAACAGCGAGCACAATGGCATTTGGCGATATCGAAAGTGAAACCGTAACAGGTCGCCTCGAACTAGTCGACTTTGAAGACATGGAAGCCGATGTAACAGAACAATGTGGCGAAATTGCTTGGTCACCATGTTGGTTTGAAACAGACGAAAATGGTACTTTCGGTATCGGCCCAGTTCTTGAAGGCGAATATGTCGTGACAATGGATCAGGACTCGGACGGATTCGATGAATATCGGTCAGACACAATTTCAGTCACACCGGATACAGCTGGTAACGTCACACCTTCCGATATCGATAAGATTCCACCGATGTTCGACATCGAGTTCTTGTTGCTCGATCATCAAGATCAGCCCGTAGAAGGCCAGAATCTTTCGTTCTCAAATCAGTATACACCGATTTCAATCGATGCGCGTGACAATGGCAATGGGTCGTACAACGTCGAATTGCCTCAAGACACATGGGTCGTTCAGAGTATCTTGGATGAAGATTACATCCTCTACGAAGAAATTGATCTGCAAGAGAACATCACAGGTTTGGTCCTACAGTATGTTGAATCTGCCTGGGTCAATGGTTCGGTCATGTATGATTTGACCGATAAGCCCGAGGAAGAACCGCAACCCTACAACAACCAGATGGTCAACATCCAGTGGGGCGGCGGAATTACTGAGGACACCATGACGGATGCGAATGGCACATTCGGATTCCAGATTCCAGTAGGTGCAGAGGTCAATCTAACTGTACACGTAGTGGTTGGCCATCTCTTGGCTGGGAAGCACTTCACAGTACCCAGTGGTGGACTAGACTTCTCCGGCGAGGATGCCTTGTTCCCACAGAACAGCGTTGGTGCTGCTGGAGATGTATTCCTATACGAAGTAGGCAATCCTTACAATCAAAATGTGCCTGGATTCGGCGATTACCCATTCATGCTGGAAGCATATGACAATTCAACAGGGGTTACTTGGCAGTGGCCCGTTGATACGTCTCAAGGTCGCTTCACAACTCGAGTATTGGAGCCAGTTGATGGTGAATCAAGAGAGTGGACCCTGAGTATCAGTAATCCAACACTAAATGTTGAACCACTCACCTACACACCCTCTGGTGACAATGCGACAATTCAACTCATTGCGAACCCCGATTATGTCATTGCAAACTTGACGACATTCATCGATCATACCAATGATGGTAATCTGAGCAATGGAACACTTCAGCCGGTTGACTTCCGCCTGATTCCATATTCAGCGTTTGATGATTCAAGAAATATCAACATCAGTGCTTCACAAACATGTGACGTTGGTGTGACTCAGAACTGCTGGGACAATGGAACGATTTCAGTTGAATTGAGTGTAGGCAAGTGGATCTTCGAAACAGATGCTAAGGACGCCCGTGACGAGAATACAACCGATTTCAATACACTGCTATCCAATACAGGTGGCCTAATCGATGTCTCTATCGGTTCCGAAGGTCTAGACGTAGAACTAGGGTTCTTGCCAGAATGGCACACGTCCATTACGCTAAGGAACGAATCTGGTGGAGTAATGTCCAATTGGTCTGTCTTCTTTGAAGAGGCAGGAGATGGGACTGAATCATTCTATCTAGATACGGATGAGAATGGGACAATCGTCGAATACCTTCCTGAAGGCGATTGGATTGCTCATGTCATCGATTTCATTGATGACGATGGTGACGACACGAATGACGACCCATTGCAAACATTCCGCAGCACCCTGACCATTGACGCATCGACACCTGGCACGGATATTGAATGGCAAACGGTCGAAGCCGCTCAGTTCAATTTGACATTGGTTGAGGCCGGCAGTGGTGAACTGTTGAGTGGATTCACGGTAACAGCAATCAGCGAAGATGGTCTTGGAGAATTCACACTAGGGCCGAGCGATGAGTCAGGTGTAATCGATAGCACCCTAATGCCGGGTTCATGGACATTGAGTCTGAATCGAACCGACAGTAATCTGCGCTGGATCCTTGATAATGTGACAATGAACTTCGTCTCAGGTTCAGGAAACGCGAACACCAATCTAACACTCAACAAGTGGGTTGAGATTGCAGGAAATCTATTCCGTGACATCAATAATGACGATGCTTGGAGCTACGCAGAAGGAATCGAAGGCGCCAACGTTACAGTCAGTAGTCCCACCTTTGGTCCGGTTGAACTGACCTCAGATATTCTGGGAACATGGAGAGTTTTCGTACCGGTGAATGACACATACGATGTGCTTGCCACAAAGGATGGATACAGCAATGGTTCCGCCTCGATTCAAGTAGACTATACCGCCAACACGTCTGATATCGAGATGATGGCTGGAATGGTCACAGTGGGTGGGGAAATTTCCCACGTATTGCCATCTGAATGGAACCTCATCGCTGATGAGATCACCCTTGCATTGATTCCAACCTCAGGTCTAACTTTCGCTGAAGTGACACCAACCAAGGTGCTTGTAAATGGCACATGGGATGGAACATGGACAGCAGATGTGGAACCAGGAGACTGGCTCCTCTATGCGACCTATGACGGTACTGAAGGACGATTTGCAGCAATGGAACATGTTACTGCAGCCGTTGCAGAGGGTGGGGAAACAGATGCCATGCTTTCGACGGCCAGTGTTCTGCACGTATCCACCAAGTGGGTTGATTTCGATGGTAACGAGTTCACGCTAGGTGACAGCTCAGAGATTGACAGCGGCGACAACCTTGTTTTCGCTAGTGGTATGATGCACAGTTGGAATCAAACGGTTGATTCAAGCGGTCAGATTTCATTGCTACTGCCTGCTGGCGACTACAGTATCAGCGGTACATTCGTCACCACCCAACTCGGTGTCGAGATGACATACAACGGTGGTAAGAATGCCGAGGTTGTCGGCGGTGGTGTTGAATCACCTGACCAACTTGTTCTGTTTGAAGTCCAAGAGGATCACTCGATTACATTTAGCGTAGGTGAGAATCACACTTCGATTGTGCAATCGGAAGAAGATGGAGACAACTTCACAATCATTGACAATGATGCCGAAGATGGAGATGATTACACCGCTGGTGAGATCAACATGCAACTCACCTACACTGGCAACATGGCTGAAGATGAATACATGCTAACCTTCGAACTGAATGGTGGCGATGCCCAGTATTGGACGGTTGAAGTTTGGACAGGAACCAATGAGACTGGCGACGACATTTGGAGCGAGTACGAAACCTACAGACTCGGTCTTCAAAGCAACGCCACAGCAGACATCCGCATCCGGGTTACAGCCGCTAACGAGAGTTTCGCCGAATCATACGATGAAGGCCACTCATTGTTGGTGAAGATGACACACAGCGACCAGTCTTTCAATGAATATGAACTCAAATTGTTCGTTCCTCAAGAGTATGGAATTGATTTGGACGAGGGTCAAATCCCCGATGTGATCGGTGTCCAACCAGGCAACGATGAAACATTCTCATTCATGTTTGAAAACACAGGAAATGGCGATGACACATACAGCATCTCAATTTCAGAGTTGGATGAGAGTTTGACACCATGGTGGAGTGTAACAGGAGCCTCTTCGATTACGGTTGGCCCGCGAACATCTCAGGCATACTCAGTGAACATCCATGCTTCCGAAGTATGGGTCGAAGACACCGAATTTACCGTAACTGTAACCATCACCAGCGAGGACAATAGCACCCAAGAGGTGGTTTCATTGAACATCAAGACAGCGTTACCTGATCTGGAATTCACTGGGGACCCGGGCATGATTGGACTATCTCAGGACGGATTTGCACCGATGGGGCAGACCAATCAGTTGTTCGTCAACGTGGTGAATAAGGGCCTTGTAGATGCTCGTGACGTCCAAGTTGAAGTTCTCGATGAAGGCGATGTAGTCGTCGGTACGCTGACACTTGACGTGCCAGCCGATAACCCCTACACAAGCGATGTCGAAACGACCACGTTCACCATTGACATTGAACCAGTAAGTGAAATCGGATCTGTAGATTACACGTTCAGAATCAATACGACTGGCCTAGATTTGGTTGATGACAACCCTGACTCCGTTCAGAAGTCAATCAACTATCAGCCCGCAGTCTCTACCAAGGCGAACAATTGGGTCGGACTGATTGTCGGCCTGATTATTGCGGGTCTAATCGGATTATTCTGGAAGTTCAGTGGCCGTCGCGGTTCACAAGCGTTCTGATTTCAATCAGTTCGTGACTCACGCAAACACTTGCGACAACAATCAGCGAAAGCCATACACGATTCGGCGAAGGGGCCATGAACCCTCGGTCGCCCCTTAAGGGGCGAACATCATGCCACAGGGACCCCATAGGCATCTCGAATACCTCCCTGAACCAGAGGATCCACGTATGCTCACGGCGATTGATCCGGATGCCCCTGGATATCCTCCTGAGGCATATGGGGCATCACCTGAGCAGGCTGAAGCGTGGCGGATTGCAACGAATGACACCCTTCGACAAACAAAACCTCGACCGTGGGGAATCATGTTGGCGCTGTGTATTATTTCGGCAATGCTGCTATCATACCCACTCATTTCAGCTTATTTTGTGGATGCATTGACGCCGAATTCAGATTGGGCATATGAGGACACCAACATCTACGCCTTGCAAGACGATCTGGGCCTCAGTGGCAATGGGGTTCTAGTGTGCATTGTCGATACAGGGATCGAAATGGATCATCCTGACCTTGCCAATGCCAATCTCGTTCGCTATCGAGACTTTGTAGGGGGCGACGATCAAACAATTCAGGATCGTGGAGCAGACCTACACGGGACGATGATGGCTGGGATTCTAGTCGCCGATGGAGAGTTCAGAGGAGCTGCTCCAAATGTCGGGTTGGTTGTAGCCGCCGCGCTCAATTCCGAGGGTTCGACGCAATCTGAATCTACGGTTTCCGACGCCATCGAATGGTGTTGGAACGAAATGAACGTCGACATCATATCACTCTCCTTGGGCGGTGATCCTGATCCCGAAAACCCACTCGGTTCCCTGACTGCGGATGCGGTTTCCGCCGCTCTTGATCATGGCGTTTTTGTCGTGGCGGCAGCTGGAAATTCAGGGGGTGCAGGCACAGGAGTTACGGATGTATCAGTCCCTGCCAATGTCGACGGAGTCATCGCAGTCGGTGCAGTAAACAGAGATGGCACACTATGGGAAAGAACTGCAACTGGTTCTGAAACAGAAGGAGCCGATGGTGAGGTACGGGTTGAACCCAATCAGAAACCAGAGGTTACAGCTCCAGGTGTCGGTATTATTTCCACATCAGATCCAGAGATGA
>CALCEF010000250.1 GCA_937901365.1 uncultured euryarchaeote
GAAGGAGTTGCCTAGCACTCCCCAGGCTCGTAGCATCCCGAATTGAGCGCTTTTTTCCATACTTGTAAACACCCAATTTATTGTCAAACCCGATGTTGTTCTTTGTTCGGACAGGTAGAGTCATGGTCGGGGCTTCACCCTTGGCCATTCTCTTGTACATCTCACGGGCTACATCGTGGAGATTCTCCACAACTTCTTCTGTTGTCTTTCGTTGCGTTACGCTCATTCTTCCTCACCTCGTCCAACACCAAACCAACCTTCTTGAGGCTCGGCAACCACCTCTTCTTGTTCGACGATTTCATCCGGCGGATCATCCATAGATTCTACATTTGATTCGACAGGAATATCATCACCGATATCATCGGGCGCCTCTTCACCAATCACATCTTCTTGTTCGACACCGACATCCTCTTCTCGCAACATCTCGGCGAGAATTTCCTCATCGATTTTCGTGGCTCCAATGATGTCTCCAGCACCTCGGAAAAAGATGTCAAGTTCAGACCAATCTCCCTTTGATAATCCTCCAACCGTAAATGACACGGTTGCAGAAGTACCAGGATCAAGCGTTTCCAATTTCCAAGCCCAGAGGCCATTTGCCTCTCTTTTTCCACCCCTCGGGTTGTCGACCATCTCAACTCCATCACGTTCAGGCCACGTGGATAGTATGGTGTATGCGCGCGGTCTCGCGGTGTAATTGTAGATCTCGATGGTTGCTCTGGTAACCTTCTCTTCCTTTTCCCACTCGATTTTTTCTTCAAGGAATACAGCATTCATGATTTTGGTAATCACTGGAGCCAATGGCACAGGTTCAGCATTGAGAATCCCAATGGCTTTGTCGTGAATCTCAGGAAGAATGATGTTGACAAGTTCGAATTTTTCTTGCGCCTTCGCCTTCTGTTTCTGTTTCTTGAGATGATTCCGCAATCCTCGACCAACCTCAAGCATCGCGAGTCGAATTTCATCATGAACGTCGACATTGTCTGAGAGCGCTTCCTTTGCTTCACTGGTGAACTGCACGTTTGTGCTAGCAAGATGAATCAATACAGCAGCAGGACCTTTGGGAATACCTCTGCCACCAGGGTGATCCAATCCATAGCGCTTCCAGTCAACAGATTCCAGTGCCTTGGTTAGAAGACATCCACCTTGCTGATACATCAACGGAACTCGATTCGCAAACCGCAGCACTTGGATGGGCTGATCACCCGG
>CALCEF010000251.1 GCA_937901365.1 uncultured euryarchaeote
CGGCGACATGTCGCAGCAATCGGCAAAACGGTCAATGCACCGTAAACTGCAGGCATTCCCGCAATGGACCACCATGCTGCATCATGAACGTCGCCATCAAGGAATGGATTCAGCAAAGATCCACCAAGAGCCAATGTCCAACTGAACAAGGGCGGTCGAGGGTTGATTGAACCGACCGGGTAGGCGCGGTCCATGTCGATGATGAAGTGACTGTTTTGTGCAAGGATGTAATCGATTGCTCGCTTCATGTACCAAGGGTCAGAACCTCCAGTCATGTCCCATTCACCAGTTCCTGCTGCGTTCATTGCAGGAATCACGTTCCACATAATGCGGACAACAAAGGCGGCTAGAAGAGCGCTGGCGATTGTAATCCCATACCAATGCTGTGCCCACCAGAGTCGTGCTTGTCCGTGGTTGCGGCGCTCGGGGCCACGCAATAGACGGCCGGAGAAACCGTAGTACAATACTCCAGCATTGAGCCAGAAGAATATGGCGAACCAAGACAATGTGCCTAGGCTACCGTGTAGGAAGGATAGAGCACCATCCGGGTTTCCAAATACAAACAATCCCGAATCTTGCCAGTTTCCAAACGTGTAAAGAATCCAGTTCAAACCGATAAACACACCGAGTGTTCTCCAGTGTTCAGCCCAACAGAATGCCACGAACATGGCCACAATACCTGTGAAGAAGGCCCAGAAGAAACCAACATTTTCCGCTAGGAAAATCGCATCTGGGTTGTCCAATGTGTACAGATGCCACAGACTGAACGCGTGTGCAGCAATCCAAACAGCCAAACCAGCATACAATGGGGTGTGATCCTTTTCGACGGTTTCGGGCAAATCCTTGAACCAAGAACCGCGACCACCTGCCTGCAGGCGACCGCGAGCGGCTAGAGCGATTACGACACTGGTTAGAATCGAAATCGTCCACCATGTGAAAAACAGGAAACCTGTTACGATTCGATCAACGTCTAGAATGTCGTAGTAACTGCCAGCGAGGCTGCTTCCGTCACCCCATGAATGACCTGCTGCAGCCACTTGAATCGCATAGACGAATCCAGCGACGATACCGACTACAATCAGTTCTTCTTCATGGCGTCGTGAACGATCAAACAAGTGAACGCCAATCGCCATCATTGTGAAGGCTAGGCCCAGTAAAGCAGCTCCATCGTAGTAATGAACCATGCCTACGGCACCAATCACCACAGCAAATCCGAGGGATACGAGAGAGGGGCGTGTTCCAACGGGTTCGAAGATGATTCGGGGGGCCTTGCCAAGAAGACCACCGGCCAACAGGACGGTGGTAATCATCAGCAGTGTGTTCCAATCGCTTCCATCATAGTCGACTGTGTTCCAAGTTGCGGCAACCATCATGGCAAGCATGATCGCTATCGTCACCGGGATTGCAAGCAGCCCAAACAATGGGGCTTGCGTCGACGCAGTTCCGTTTTCGTTTTCCATTTTATTCCCTCTCTTGGGTTACTGACAGCACATACGCTACGCCATCAGCGACGCCGCGACTTGAGGTCTCGTTATAACCCCTCCTCACGCGCTCGCGCGAGGGGTGGGGCTCAGTGCAACGAATAGCCGTCTTCCCTCAAAGCGCTCTATGACCTATATCTCGACGGAAATGTGAACCCTCAAGTTGGACATCTCTGAGCTTCTGATAGGCTAGATTTCGGGCCTCAGAAAGTGAAGATGAGATCCCCGTTGAGGCCAACACACGACCTCCGGTAGAGACCAATTCTCCATCGACGATTCCGGTTCCAGCGTGATGGATGAAGGCTCGTCCATCTGAGGCAGCATAATCAGAAAGGTCGCCCGAGATTGTGCGACCCTTGACAGGTGGGCCTGGATATCCTTCTGCTGCGAGGACAACGGTGAGGGCGTGGTCTGTCGAAAAGGTCGGCATTGAATCTGCCAGCCGGCCCTCTGCAACCGCCAGTAATAATTCACACAAATCGCTGGAGATCAAAGGCACTGTTACCTGTGTTTCTGGGTCTCCAAATCGAACATTGTATTCGACCACAGATGGAGCACCTTCATCATCGATCATCAGGCCGACATACAGGCAACCCCGATAGGGTGTTTCCTGAGAAGAAAGGTGTGCGTGCATCGGTTCAACGATTTCTGTAATCGCGCGATTGCGGACCTCTTCGGTGGCGACTGGCGCAGGTGCATAGGCACCCATTCCACCTGTGTTTAGGCCGACATCACCTTCTCCAACTCGCTTGTGATCTTGGCTACA
>CALCEF010000252.1 GCA_937901365.1 uncultured euryarchaeote
TCAGGAGATCACTCGATGCCGGGGTCGGCAAGGTGGTCCAAATTGGCACACGTGCTCTTTCCAGAGAGGAGGCAGAATTCTCACAGAATGACGAGCGTGTCGAGACTTGGTATGCTAGAGATTTCATGGGCGTTTGCGATGGGCAAGCAGGATGGGCTGCGCTCAAGGAAAGAATTGCGCGAATAGAAGGTCCCGTTTGGTTGACTTTCGATGTAGACGGTCTGGACGGTTCACTTGTCCCAGACACCGGTACTCCGGTTCCTGGAGGATTGAGTCATTGGGCGGCTGTTGAGATTATCGAAGGACTATTCGCAAGTTCTGCTGAGGTCATCGGGGCCGATGTAAACGAAATCGTTCCTGGTGAGGACCGTCTGACCCAATTCAATGCAGCACTCATCGCCACCAAAATTCTGGCCGCTCACATCGCTAGTTGCAACTAGTTGCAACAATACACAACCAGTGCCAATGATTGTAGGTGATGACCACTACAGCGGCGCATGCGCCGCTGGGCAGCAATCGTCCTCGCATCCCTGATGCTCACTGTGCCAGTTGCGCCGGCTGCATCAGCACAGATTGGTCAGCCGGACATCATTCAGGAGCACTGGTATCATTCCTATGCAACACTGACCTTGGATGTCAATGCATGGGCTGATGATTACCCGGAAATCGTAAATCTGCTCGTCGTTGGTCAAACAGAATTAGGAAGAAACCTCTGGATGCTGCAGATTTCCGATTGGAGTCAAGAAACCAAGCCCGATGGGGCTGCCAAAGAGGTAGTTTACATCGACGGTGGTCACCATGGGAATGAGCATCTGGGCACGGAGCTTGCCTTCCTCGTTGCAGAGTTTTACATCGAGGGTTGGGCTAATGGTGAGCAAGAAGTGATTGATGTCTTGGCTACTACTGAATTACACATCCTCATCATGCTAAATGCGGACGGTAATGATCAAGATACAAGATGGAATATCAATCAAGTAGATCTGAATAGAAACTACGATCACTACTGGAACACTTGCCCCACGACTCAGCCTGGAAGTTCTGCATTTAGTGAATCCGAGACTCTTGCGAATTCGATTTACATGAATGAAGTGGTACCTCATGCTGATTTGTATATCACCATGCACACAGGAGTTTGGATCATGCTCTATCCTTGGGGCAAATGGCCCGAACAGCCTTCGGACTGGGAGTTATTCCATTTCATCAGAGATGATGTTCATGCCAACATATCCGACATCCCGATTAGAAATGCAAACCAAGGCCTCTACCCCAACTGTGGAACCAGTAGAGATTACGGCTACGGGGTGATGGGATATCCTACTTTCACCTTCGAGACCGATGATGAGCAGTTTCTATTGGGCACAGTAGAAGCCCTCTCTGACAGATTGGAAGAAGAGCTCGATGTGATGAGATATCTAATTCAGAATGTATGGTACTGGAGGGCCCGTCTTGTTGTCGATTCCCTAGAGGTGGAGGACGGAAGGGTGCATCTGAGCGTTTCGAACCTAGGACACGCGAGTACGTCAAATGCCACATTGCTGTACTTCGAAGATAAAGGAGAGCTTGACTTCTCATCTTATTGGTTCCCTGGGAAAAACGATGCGAGTGGTGACAATGGCTGCGGCGGTGGCGATCTTGAGCCAACTCAGCAGCCAGGTTCAGAATTCAACTTCTCGATTTCAGGCTGTGGCTTTGGAGTCAATGCCACCAATAGCACCCTCACAACCCTCAATTTCGGGGATGCTCCGATTTCCAGTGGTGAAGGCCAGTGGGT
>CALCEF010000253.1 GCA_937901365.1 uncultured euryarchaeote
CGAATTGCTCCAATCGTATTGCGTATCCGGCCGGACGAGGGTTCTGAATTGTGGGTCGGCAAAGACACCACCAAATCGTCTTCTCCATCGCTCGTCATCGCCCTTCCTCAACCTTGCCTATTTGTTCATCCTGTTCAATACTATGCTATTCTTGTGTCTAGAATCACCATCCGCCAGGCCGTTCGACGATCTGATTTGATTTCCCAATCACACTATACCACTGCAGTGCGACTAAAATATCGAGGACTACAATTCCCCACAATACGTAGTGAAACGGTATCCCTGAACGCGTGATGATACTTGCACCATCCATTGTAAATTGCAGGGCTATAATGGCTGTGAGAAAGGCAGCGACGACGATTGTCCACATTCTTCTTTTCCGAGAGAATGTACTTTGTTCCTCAAATGTTTCAGGCAATACGCGCATTCCCAATACGACACGTAACCAGACTGGTAATAGTCGGCGGAAATTGTTGAGAGACTGCGAGCAAAGCCAAAGGCCAAATCCCGCACCGATTAGAACCCCTGTCCTAGTGGTTAGGCCTCCATCTTCCATCGCATCTAGAATGGCTGTGATGAATGCGGTCGCCCCTGCAGCATACGTGAGCGCATCGGCCAGAATCAATGTCCCATCTGCTCCTTCACGACCGGATTGATCCTCAAAGCGACCCATACTGTCCCGTTGGGCCTTGAGTTCCAATTCACTGTCGTCCATGGTTGCGGTGGCTGAGGTCATATCCATAATTGCTATGTCCGTTGAGCGGGTGTTTCCACCCAATGCAGGCCAGAATTTGGGTTACCGGATTTGAGCCGTTTGGGCAGCATCTAGAAAATCCATCCAAAATCTTGGTTGAGCAATTACTTGGGACAACTCAGAATCACCATCTCGAGGAGATTTCACCCTATGGTCTTGAATCCGAGTCGGTTGAATTGACATATTATGGAAAAATATTGACCGTTGATGAGAATGGTAGCCGGACAAGTCTTGAGCAAATGGAAAATTTTGACGCTGTGGTTCACGTTGGACTGAATGAAAATGCCGAAAAAATCCGGTTTGAGATGTGTGCAATCAATGAATTGAATTTCCGAATACCTGACAATAGTGGCCGGGAAATTACAGAAGGTTTCGTGGATGAGGCAGGACTACCATTGTTGCATTCCACGGCACACCGCCCCTCCATCACGAATTGGTTCTCAGGGAATAATGCGGTTGAGATCAGTGAAGATTGTGGACAATTTGTGTGCAATGAAACATATTACCGAACATTGAATGCAATCGAAAGAAGGGGTTTGCAAACTAGGGGTCGAGCACTACCTGCGATATTTGTCCACATTCCTCCATTCGAATTTGTTCCAGAGAAAGAGCAATTGCAAATCTTGGGTGAACTCTGTGCACAAATTGTGCAAAAGCCAATTGTGCATGTTGTTGGTGGCGTGATTATCAATTCAAATCACCAAATATTGGCTTGTAAAAGAGCTTCAGATCAGGTCATGCCCGGATATTGGGAATTCCCAGGGGGAAAGGTCGATGCAGGGGAAACCCAGTTGGAGGCCCTGATTCGTGAATTGGATGAAGAATTAGGAATCAAGATTGAAACGGCCACGGCCATTGATACAACCGAGCACGACTATGGTGCCATGATCGTCCACATCACCTTCTACTCCTGCTCCTTTGAGAATCAGGAATTGAATCCTTCAGTCCACAGTGAATGCCGTTGGGTCTCTGCGACGGAAGCCAAATCCCTGAACTGGCTACCCGCAGATATTGGAT
>CALCEF010000254.1 GCA_937901365.1 uncultured euryarchaeote
CCGTAGACAAAATTGCAATTTCTATATCATCTGGGCTGAACGACATTTGTGATGCGTTAGGACTGATATCGTGATATCCATAATACGATTGTGTGCTGTCATGATTGCGTAGATAGAGTGATCCACCCCCCATCCAGGCCATAACCGCACCATCATTGGAAAATTTACAATCAGCGATTTGGTGACTGTTAACCCAGCGAGCGACCTCGGTTTGGTTTTGACGCTGCCATAGAATAACCAGTCCATCGCTATCGCCACTGAGTAAATGTACACCGTCGGCCGAATGATCTAGACAAGATATGTGACCGGTGTGTGGTGTTGCATATTCTCGATCTAATTCCAAGTTTGAACCTGTGCCAGTATTCATTTTCCACTCAGCAATATTGCCTGACTCAGTGGCTGTTGCAAATGTGCTATCATCGTGAGATATGCTTAGTCGATCAACATTCTTCCCATCTTCACTATGCATTGCGCGTTGATAGGCCCCATCAACCAGTTCATAGACGACAGTGGCGGGTGTATTGGGTAGAATGCTTTCCATACCAACAAGTAAGAAATGCGCATCTGCTGTGAATGCTAGTGATTGAACAAAGAAATCGACATGGAAATTTTGTAGAGATTCATGTGTATCAATATCTGTAATCATGATGGTAGATTCATGTGCACTGGCAATAATGTCGCCATTGGGGCTGTATGCAACAGCGCTACCGTATTCAAATTCCGACTCGGCTGCTCCAGCCCAGGCAAGTCCACTAGTTGCCTCAACAAATGGGGATATACAAACTGAAACTACGATGAGGGATAGAGCGATACCTGAAACACATCGAGGCAAATTTAGTGTGGTTGCCACGGTGTTGGTAGTAGAATAGTACTCAAAGGCATTGCGCAATTTGTGCGTCAATGATACTCAAATTCACGACTTTGGACCCATTCCAACAAATCAATGGCTACTTCACATGATTCGGAGATTACTGGTTCTATATCATTTACAAATTTTGAAAGCGTTTCGATTGCTGTTCGATCACCGATTGCACCCAGTGCCTCAGCAGCTTCATGCCTCACCATCAAATCTTCATCTAGATCTTCAAGTCTGTCAATGAGTGTGGGCACTGCGTGATTGTTTTGCATCTGCCCCAAAACATACGCAATTTCATGCTTGAGAAGAGCACTGTTGGAATCAAATGCTGCTGCCAAAGCATCCACTGCATCGTTACCACCGATGTTACGTAAAGCGAAAAGGGCGCGCATGCGTTCAAACATTTTGGCTGTCTCATCGCATAGGGTAGAACGTAATACTACAACCTCACTAACTGGACTAGGTGGTGCGGGGT
>CALCEF010000255.1 GCA_937901365.1 uncultured euryarchaeote
GACCTCTCATCGCTTCTAGTCGGGCGTGAACAGTCTCAGCATAATCGGTTTCATCTCCACTGAGAATCGATAACCTCTCCAAAGGAGAGGGAGCATTTTGTGGCAACTCGTGTCGAGCGGCAAATCTCGCTTCGGCACGAGCACGTTCACGAATGGAAAGATGATCAAGCAGAGTACTCTTGCCTTCAGGCGTAGGTGATTCTCGATTTGAATCGCCTAGGAATCGACGACTGCGCTCCATCGCATCGCGGAGTGGTGTGCGAATGATGCTCATTTCTCAGCCTCCTTTAGAGCGTTCATTGCACCGTCGGGGTCAACCTCAAACAGATCGACAATCGATTGGATTTCCACACCCCGTGCTTCTAACTTGCGCAATCTTTCCCAAATGGTTACTTGGGAACCTGCACTGCCTGAAAACGCATTTGCCATGGCCCGAATTGAAGCCTTTTCAGAGTCTGCCAATCGCCCGGTTAGATGTTGGGTTCTTTGGGAACGGCTGCTGGCCTCTCGGGCCGCTTTGTTTGCAGTCAATGGTGGAGTTTCGTCAGATAAATCACCGCCTGCAGCCGCTCTGCTGGCTGCGCCCATGCCAATGACACGGAGATTGGGACCAGTTTCGTAGTTGACACCTGGTTCAATGGTCCGGGCTCGACTGGCTGCGAAATCGAGTTTACTCCTAGCGGTGATGGTTTCCCCGGGAATCACAACCTTCGCTTCGATCTCTCTTGCACGGCTGGCGGCCAAATCCATTCCCTCTTTCTCAAAACGATTCGCATCTTCTGAAACAATTTCCCCTACTTCTGTCGGATTCAAGAACACCAGTCCGTCTTTGGCAGAAGATGTTCTGCGAACCTTTCGGGCTGTGTTTCCACGGTAATTGATGGTCGGAGATTTGGGGTTCTTTGGAAGTTCAGGGGCGATTTCAGGAACGGGTTCTGGTACAGGTTCTGGTTCTGGTTCTGGCTCGGGCTCGGGCTCTGATTCCACCTCTGCAACCATTTCTGCTGGTTCAACAGGTGATTCTTGGACACCACGATTGGCGGAAGGAGCGGTCGCCCATTCGGGTAGTTCTTCTGCTGCAGATTCAATCGATGTCGCGACTTCTGCAACCTCTTGGATTTCTGATTGGCGCTCCTCTCTCCAAGCGTCTACAACTCCGCTGATCGACCAACGGTGTTCCGACTCACTGGAATCTGGCGAAGTTGTTGGTTCCTGAATTGGGATAACGGGTTCGGGTATTTTGATTGCAGACCAATCATCAGAACAAAATGGATGGCCTTCCAATCGAGCCGGCCTTTCCGCCCAGTGATTGACTCTCGAACCCTCTAGGACATCGACTTCGCGAACAAGGATTGCACGTTGACGCGTAGTAAACACGTCAAGGTCAACTGGCAAAAGAAGCAGGTGCTCATCCGAAGTGATTGAATCAACCAGTGAACGGATCAACTCGATTGAACGATCAAATCCATGCAAACCGGTAAGGTATTCTAAACCATCCAAAAGGATGCAGGCACGGTTCGCACCAAACAAGAAACCGTCGATTTTTCGACGGACTTCTTCCAGTGTGGAGTTGCAGACATTGTCACCTTCACCCTTTTCTGTCAACCAAGATGTTACAGATGCAGGTAAGCCAAGTTGGTCTTCTAGTCGATTCCCAGGGGTTCGTGAAATTACCAATAGAGGGTGACCCACCTTTCCTAAGTGAGTTGCCATCAGCATTACCTCATCAGGTGTTTGTGTGTCAACCAAAGCGACCATCCCAGGCAACAATTCAGAACCTGGATGGAATGGTAAGGGTGGCAATTCAGTGGTAGGCCCCTCTGTGTCAGAATCATCATCTGGCATCCATGCGTCAAGGCGCTTCCATTGCCGGCGCTTTCTCTGCCGCCGATGCCACCAGGCCTCAGCTTCAACATCTTCACCCCAAGGCAGAACTTCGCCATCCTCCAAATGTAACAATGCAAGTGGATGTAGGCCCTCAATCAAATCAAGATCGATTTCATTGTGTCTCGACAATTGACTGCCTTCCAATGAGGCCGCCTCTTGAAGGGCACCGAGGGCTGAATGGCCTGAAAGTACCGAACCTTCTGAATCCTCATACAAGACCATTGAAGGAGTACCTTGACGCACCGTGATTTGTCCAACAGCCCCTCCTAAGGCTCCGGCCTCGCAGCGAATATATCCGGATTCGGAGCGCTTCTGCATGTCGACCAAGAGGAGTTCGAGAACACCAGCGCCTCCGCGCCGTGTTTCGTTCACTTCACCCCTTGGAAGTTCAACCATCTACTCACCGACGCTACGCGTCGTGTCTAACGCCTCTTGAATCAACCGCCCCCCAAAGGGGGCGGGAACCCGTTTGCAAGGGAGACTGCAGAACGCCGAGAAATTCAAGCAGGATGCGTGATTCGTGGCCACTGTGGAACTATCTCAGCAACAATCTGATTGGCTTGATGCCGGTATTGAGCATTTCAATGCGGGGCGATTTTGGCACGCTCATGAAGATTGGGAAGATCTTTGGAAATCGATGAAGGGAAACGCCAGCCAAGAACTCGTCGATGGAATTCAAGGCCTCATCCAAATTGCGGCGATGCTGTTGAATCACGAACGGAGGAAGGTTCGTGGAGTCACAAACCTATGGACCAAATCTAGTGCAAAGTTGGAACCTGTAATCGAGGGCATATTTGGGATTGATGTTGCCAGTCTATATACGGATTCTGAGCCATTTCATCGAGATGTTGAAGACTTTTCATTGGTGGCTCAAACTGTAAAAATCAAGCAGCAATCTTGAGAGACTCAACTCCGTGCGGAGCATATGGTCGAGCCGCCATCGGATTCAAGATTGCTTTCCGATACGGAAGTTGCTGATTCTTGGATTGATTCAAGCCGAATTTGGATGCAGGGCGGATTTTACTGCTCCCTCATCATCATTGCTTTCTCCGTAATCGCGACGGTGGGGGTCATTCAATGGAATCAAGCAATACTGGTGATTGCAGTAACCACCTTGCTCGTTCTCAGCCAAAATTTCCGGAAAATTGTCAACTCGAGAAACCAATTGGACGTAATCGCCATTTCGACCGGCCACCCTTGGCATGATTCTGAATCCACTGGATCGACAACCGTGTTTGTACGAGGTGGCAATGAATGGGTCGGGTTGGAGCCAGATGTACGACTCGTATCCACACGTGACCCCATATTGGACCAATCTCTGCTTAGAGATGGGGATTCTGAAGGAGATGTTCTTGTTCGATGGGAAGGTGAGGCAGATTCCAGAATTGTTGCAATAATCAACATGGCACAAGCTTTGGCGAACGCACAGGACAGAGATGAGGATGCCATAGACTCTTTTGAAGCGGCACGCGAACGAGAAGATTCGAGCGAAGGATTGCTTGATCGTGAGTGGATGGATACAGAGGAAGGTTCAATCGATTATGAGCCAGGTGCGATTCTTCGAGCCTTCAAGCGCTCAAAAGATTCAGATGAAGATTCTGAACTAAAAGATGCTTAGACGCAATCGCACGATTGAGATTGACAGCGACCCCTAAGACCATATGCGGTCCATCAGGGAATGAGGATATGAGTTGGAGAGAACAACTCGACGATCTTCCGCCGGACCAGCGTGTTCTGGTCGAAGGGGGGAGTTTATCGCAACGGTTTTCCAAACAACCATTGGCTCTAACCCATCCTGTTCTAATCGGTGGTTTCTACGGTTTCCTTGTCTCTATGGCATTGTTGTTGCCCCATGGATATGAACATGGATGGAATCAAAATTCAATGCGTGATTGGGCATTCCTTGGCGTTTTGTTGATGTTGTTGGTCGCCATAACTGGTCACGCTTCACTGATCTTTGCTCAATTACTGAAACGGCCACCAATTTCACTGCGAAGAGAATTGGCATACCCGATGCCATTCATTGGACTCAGTATACTCAGTGTAATGCTGGTGACCGAAGTAGATTCTGGGCTGTCGGAAAACACAGCAACATGGATTCGTTACCTTGGATGGGCACTTTTACTCACCCCTGGACCTGTTTACATTCACCTTTCGTGGGCCCCTCGATGGAGACTTTTGTGCCGCTTGGAAGAGGGTTTGGACCCCTTTGAAGGTGAAATGCCAACAATACCACATTCAGAAGATTTGGCAACCACAGAAGATTCTGATATGGAAATGGCGATCGAGGATATCGAAGAAGACCCCCCATTGCTCCACATAGCAGAGGGAGAGGAATAATCAGATCAGTCCAACCTTTCGGCCTGCTGACTCATATCCGGCCAAGATAGTATCCAGTTGTCCATCTGTCAGGCCTGCTGAAAGTTGATTTCTGACTCTCGCGGCATCTCTGGCCACCATTGGGAAAACGATTGCTCCGGCTACAATCCCCTCATCTCTAAGTGCGGACACGAGTTCTTTCGCAATGCGACTTTCACCACACATCACAGGAATAATCGGCGTGGTTGAAACGCCCAAATCAAAACCAAGACTGGCCATTTCGGAGCGGAACCTGTGTGTGTTCGACCAAAGTCGCGCATGATGTTCGGGCTCATCCATCAATACCTCGACTGCCGCTTTCTGTGCCGCAGCCACTCCAGGGGGCTGACTTCCAGATAGAAGCCATGAACGGGAATGATTGAGTGCGTGTGTTCGCATTTGCTCACTCCCTGCAACGATTCCACCTTGCACACCTAGAGCTTTGGAAAACGAACCGATTTCAAAATCTACTCGACCCTGTAAGCCGAAGTGATCGACAATCCCCGCTCCGCTTTCACCCATCACCCCTTCACCATGACAATCGTCGACGAAGATCATCGCATCGTATTGTTCGGCCAACTCGGTGATTTCATCCAATGGACAGATGTCGCCATCCATCGAAAATACACCATCTGTGATGATGAGTTTTCGTTCGGCGTCAGAATGGTCTTTCAGAGCTTGCTCAAGGCCAGCCATGTCATTGTGAGGGTAGACTGCCCTCTGTGCCTTTGTTAGACGAACGCCGTCGATGATTGAACCATGATTCAGTTCGTCTGAAATGATGACATCTTGCTTTCCCTGCACAAGTGTTGGGATTAACCCAACATTGGCAGTATAACCTGCACTATAGATAAGAGCAGCCTCTACACCTTTGAATTTCGCGACCGCTTCTTCAGCGGCGAGATGGATATCCATCGTCCCTGAAATGGCTCTGACAGAACCGCTGCCTGCACCATACTTTTCGGTCGCTTCAATCATTGCGGCGACTACTTTTGGATGTGTGGTCAAGTTGAGGTAATTGTTCGCTGACAGCATGATCATGCGCTGCCCGTCAACAGTACACTCTGGTTCGCTTGCACTTTCAAGGGTTGGAGGTTCCCAGTTGAGTCCCCCTGCAACCAACTCTTCGTAGCGCTCTGACATCCATCGGTGCTCGCGCGCCATGCACTGCGCACACGTAGATTGGCTGTTGATGCTTACGCCAAGACATTCATGGCGAAAGGAGGGTAGGGCCATTCATGCGAGGTGTGCGGGTCACCGTTCTTGGGACGGCGCAAGACGGAGGTTTTCCACAACCTGGATGCACACAGGAGTGTTGCAGGAGAGTGCGCTCAAACGATTCGCTGCGACGCTTTCCAGTGAGCCTTGGGATCATTGGTTCCGATGGTTCAGCACATTTGATTGAGGCCAGTCGTTCAATGGGTCATCAGTTTGAAATTTGGGATTCTGTGGATGAATTTGATTCAACGTTGAGTTCAGTGAGTATCACACACGCCCATTTGGGGCACATCGATGGCCTGGGGTTGTTTGGAAAGGAAGTCATGGGAGCCAAACACCTCACTGTCCATTGTAGCCAATCTGTTGCAAATCTAATCGAGCAGAACCCAGTCTGGAAAATATTGCGAGAAGACGATGTAATCATCCCAACTGTATGGAGTGCGAATGATGTGTTTGAACCATCTCCTGGTTGTGGATTTAGAATCAGACCAGTTCCAGTCCCACACCGGGATGAATTCAGTGACAACCATGCACTTCTGATTGAAGGCAAGGGGACCAAACTGCTATTCATGCCAGATCACGATACATGGGATGACACGTTGTCCGGACTGAGTATTCGACAGTGGTTGTCACAATTGGGAGTAGATGTGGCACTCATCGATGGGACTTTTTGGGATGGTGATGAATTGCAACACCGCGACATGAGTGAAATTCCACATCCAACGGTCCGTGAGAGTCTAGAGAGATTGGGCCCTCGTCAATCGGGCGACCCTGATATCCGATTCTTACACCTGAACCACACCAATCCTCTCTGCAACCCAGATTCGCCTGAATTAGCCGAATTGACTGCAATGGGCTGGGGTCTGGTCAAAGAAGGGGATTCGTTCACGCTTGAACGGTTATGAGGGTGAGGCGCACGCGCACGCTCATGCGCCTCACTGGAACGGTCAGTAGTGGACTCGGAAGAGCACACATCTTCATGGCCCAAGAGCACTACCAGAATCAATTCAAATCGATTCTAGACAGTGAAGCGTGGCCTGGAACTCTGAATGTCAAAGTGCAAGGCGATGATTTGGCAGCATATGTCGCTCTTCGAAATCTGTCTGGTGTCGACACACTAGATATCGATGATGAAATCAAGGCTGAGGCGGCAACAATAGACTTGTCCGCGATTGAAAATATCCGGATTCGTGGATTCCTCAGAGAAGGTCGTTCGTTTGGAGGGGCAAACGCATTCCACGCAACCATTGCTTCAAATGAACTAGAATTGCCATGCTCAATCCTCATTCCTGACCTGACACGCCATGTCGATGTGGTCGAGGTGATTGCAACTCAATTCTTGAGAGAGGCGCTCAGCATTTCAGATGGGGATGTCGTCACACTCAATTTGGATTAAGTTGAGCCAGCCATGCTGATTGGTGCAACTGATCCTGTTCACCTCTGGCTTTGTTTGCCCACAAACGATAGGCGCGTCCAGAAGGGGCGGATTCTGCGAATAAAGGCTGAACAAAATCAATGTTTGAGCGAGCGTTTAGATGCGGAGTGCCAGGATGCTCAATCGACCACAATGTGAGCCATTCGGGCTCAGATCTACCAAAGTCTGCCGGCTGTTCAGGATTGGATAGACCAACGCGAATTTCATCAAGAGAAAATCGACCTTTTGCCATACCCAACATTGCCGAAGCAATTCTCCTGACTTGATTCCACACAAATCCTTCGGCTGTAATTGAGAACCCAAGAATGCCATCGTTCTCATCGAGCCAAGGTTCGCAATTGAGCACCCGCTTTACGGTTGAGCGGCCTTCTTGCGGACGACAGAAATTCCGGAAATCGTGCTCACCGATGAAGGTTGAGCACCACGATGCCAACTCAGAAACCGAGACTTCGGGCCATCCTTCCAAGGCTTGAAGACGATATAGGTAGGTGCGAGAACTAGCATTCCGTGTCCTCAAATCCGAATTTACAGATTCTGCAGCCCAAACCCGAATGTCGGTCGGAATTTGATCGTTGAGAGCTGTGATGATTCCTCGTTCCCCTCCGCTTTCCCAAATTTGTTCTGGAATATCGAAACTACCTATATTCATTCGAGCATCAACACCCCCATCGGTTCGACTGGATAGAGTAACGGGGTGTGTATTGGGCTTGCACCATTTCAATCGAATCAAGGCTGCTTCAAGTTCACCTTGAACAGTCGGTACGTTGGGTTGAACTTGCGAACCGCTGTAACCTCTACCAAGATAGCCCACAGCGATGGCGATTCTCACCGCCTCAACCATGAGGTCACACTCACTCGCTCGATAGGGTGGAAATCGCCTCTTCAGCGGAATATCCTAGCCCACCAACAGCCCAAACAAGGGCCTGTCTCATCCATGGTTGGATCATGGGCTCATCTCTCCCTTGTCCAACTCTTTCAATCGCATCAACGATCAATCGACTGGCATCAAACAGCGTGTCTTCGACAGGGATATCGGCCAAGTCAGCCATTTTTTCTAGGCGCTGATATTCTTTAATCGCCATTGGAATCCGGCCGCAATCTAAACAGAAATTCGCAAAACTGGCAACATACTCCAGGTTATCTTCATCTAGCGCCATGGCTTTCTTGTAAACTTGCATGATTTTTCCTGCAGGCACATCTTCTTCCATGTCGATGGAAATCCGCATGAAGGCAGCTTCCGCCCAACCGTAGTGACCAACGGGGTTTTCTGGTTCAGAATCGATTAGATTCTGAAATACATCCATTGCTCCTTTGAAATCGCCTGCTGACATTGCTTGCGCCGCTTGTAGCATAATCTCGTCTGACATCGACCCCTGCGGGGTCGAAACCCCCTATGAATAAAGCGGCGTGAATGGGTCGCTCACAAATCCACTAAGTCGTCCAAATCAGGGAGGTCTTCTGCCGAACCGTCCTCTTGGGACTTGGACAGTAACTCTACCATCTGCTTTTGCACCTCAAGTTGCTCCTCTGCCTTTGTGACAGCGGAATTAGCATCCATCATTTTCAGCATCAAGTCGTAGGCTTCTTGCCATTGGCGGATGCCATAGAATGAGATGTCCGGCGTGAATCGCTCGGTCTTCACCGTTCGCTGATATGTGACGAGGAAGAAGATGCGTCCAACCCACTTCAAGAAACCACCAGAGGGTGTGGTTGTTTCAGTGGGTGGAGTTACGGCAACGCCACCTCCTACGGTCTCGGTCGAGACATGTGATTGGTCTCCAATGTTGCAGTATACAGTCGCATATCCAAACAGAGCGCCGATTGGAGATCTGCGCTTCATGACCGCACGGATGTTCTCATGTAGGAAAGTCAAACCATCACGCTCGTAGATGAATGATTGATGGTGGATAATCCGATCACTGGTAACCGCATAGAGGAAACTCTTCTGATACCAGAACGTAATTCCCCAGATTACAGCGGTCCAGATAATTCCGAACAAGGTGAAATTCCACTCGATGGGAATTTCAAAAGTAGAATCGGAGAACAATCGGATGACTTCATCCACGTGCAAGAGAAACGGTGTCAGTGATGACAGCAGAAGCACTGTCGTCATCCATCCTCCGCTGGCCGGGTGATTGATCATTCGATTTAGCCATGTGAAGAAAAGCATCACAAAGGCAAATCCTGCGCCTCCGGCCCAACCGCTTACATCGACCAAGAAGTAGAAAATTGACTCTATCAGTGATGCATCATCAGGAGCTTCGGCCCAACCGAAGAACAAGTGAATGACAAGAACGCACAACCCGACCAAAT